>JBAVOG010000751.1:0-2539 GCA_049691875.1 Burkholderiales bacterium
CGGGGACTTCGATCTGGATATCGATGCGGTCGAGCAGCGGGCCGGAGATCTTGCCGCGATAACGCGCGACCTGGTCCGGCGTGCAGGAACACTTGCCGCCGTAGTGGCCGAGGTAGCCGCACGGACATGGCCGCGTTGCCTTTTTGCCAGGGGTCGCCGTCAGCCTTAAGGCATTGAAACCGAATATCTTTGCTGAACTACCCAACCCGCTCGGTGAGCATATAAAGACCCAGCGGTTGGCGTTGCGGCTAACGCTCAAAGCTGCCGCCGGGCGACTCGGCGTGTCTCTCGCAACCGTCTCCAACTGGGAGAACAACAAGACCCGACCCGCCCCCGCGGCCGTAGCTGCGGTTGCCCGGTTCCTGCGGAGCGCCACGGGGTAATACCGAGAATGAGTATGACGATCTATTTCCAGCCCGCGATCCAAGGTCGCGCAACCGCCCAGAAGTTGCCTTCCAGTCGTAGGCGCCCAGACCGGCCGTTCGACGTCGCTATCGACCCGTCACTGCCTGTCACGTTAGAGAGAAGCGGACTTTCGAACGCCGCCCGAACCCGATCAATAACCGGGCCCGGGCGGATCATCTCAGCGTTGTAGCTGGATGCGAGTTGTAGTCAGTGCGCCACGACGGACGAGCGGTGGAACAGCTTCAGCGGGATCGTGCCAGCCATCACTTTGTATCCGAGGTCGTTCGGGTGCAGATGGTCGCCGCTGTCGTAGGCCGGCAGGAACTGCGCCGGATCACTCGGGTCTCGCACTGCGCGGTCGAAGTCGATCACGGCGTCGAACTCGCCGCTGGTGCGGATCCACTCGTTGACGGCTAGCCGGTCGTCCTCGGCCTGCGGATAGTCGTAGCCGGAGCCCTTGATTGGAGTCAGTGTCCCACCGTAGACCTTAATGCCGTGCGCGTGGGCGCGAGCAATGATCTGGCGGTATCCGGCAATGATGTCCTCGGGGGTCACGAATGGCCCTGTTCCACGGGCGCTATTGCCAATGTCGTTGATGCCGATCAGAAGAGTCATGAACTCCACCTCCGGCTTCGAGAGCACATCGCGGTCGAACCGTGCCAGCGTCGGCACGCCAGCATCACCGCTGTAGATGCGGTTGCCCGATATGCCCTCGTTCAGCACCCCGACCGGGCCCAAGTTGTGCGCACCCTGCAACCGCTGGGCCAGGAAGTTCGGCCAGCGGCTGTTGGTGTCGGGCGTCGACCGGGTACCATCGGTAATCGAATCACCAAGCGTGACGACAGCGGCCGCGCGCGACGATGCGAGGACCTCGACACCGCCCAGGAAGAAATAATTCTGGATCGTGGTGCTGGCGGGAAAGGAGAAATCGCCAGTGTAGTCGCCGCCCGAGGCGTAGTAGTTGGTCTGCAGGCCTACGCTGTGAAGCGTGCTACCGGTGGTTTCGTCGGGCAGATAGACGCTGATGGCGAGGTCCGACAGCGGCGGCACCCAGAGCGGCACCGGGTCGCTTACCGCGGGCGCACCCGGAGCGAGCATGACCGAGGTCTTGCCGCTGAAGGTCAGCTGGTAATCGGTACCGGGGATGATATTGCTGCCGCTGCTGCGCAACGCCACGTGCGCGGCGTCAATCTTCAGCGGCCCAGTGCCGAACTCGTTGCTCAGTCTCACCCGAACACCGGCGCCCCCGACACTGGTGCGCACGATCTGCCGGATCGTCGTCTGGGCAGGGTAGATCACTGCCGTCTGGGTCGAGCGCACAAACTGCGGGCTGGTGGCGAAAGTACCAACCCAGACGCGGTTCTTGTCATAGTGCCCGAGGCCGTGGTCGTTCTGCCCGGCAAGGGTCGCGCCGCTGAAAGGCGCCAACGCCGCAGCAGCAACGAAGGCGAACGCGGCCAGCAATCCATATCGACGGGTCTGGTTAAAGCGCTTCATCATCTGCACCTCCTTTATGAAGTTAAACGCTCTTCGCGGTTCGGCCTGGAGAACGCCGAACGTGCGGCGGCAAAGAGAGGATCAAGACGCGACAGGCGATAGCAGTTCCCTAAAGGGCCGTCGGAGCAGACTCCAGGCATGGGCCTCACTGAAGCACCACGCGTTCGCGTTCTTGTGGCCTTGCACACTGTGGGATTGCCCAGACTGGAGACTGCGTTTGTAACCTACGCTTGGCTACCGGCTAAGTCACTAGGCCTTTCGGACGAAACCGTACATCTCGACGGCCGCGTATCTAACGTTGGTTCGCGCCGGTCTGTTGACCTGGTCTTGCCGGATCAATCGAAAGCGCCCGCTGGCGCTGCCCGCCGTGCCTCTGGCGCGTTCTCGCCGGGATGGGAATGTGTTGCGAGACGCCGCGAAAGCGCGCCGACGCCGGAGCCGACACCGCACTGGCGCCTGGCGGCTTCTACCGCCCGCGCAAACCGCGAGCAAGCCCGCTGTGGCAGTGCGCGAGGCGGCACGCCAAGTAACTGCGCGAGGCAGGAGGGGTGCGGCGCGCGGTCGAAGAGCAGGTGATCGAGCGCTTCACCGAGTGCGGCGACCCACACTACGGCTTTGCCCGCATCCACTGCGATGC
>JBAVOG010000752.1:0-1787 GCA_049691875.1 Burkholderiales bacterium
GTCCATGGAGGTGCGCGTGACGGCGCCGGCGGGAGCGGTCGACGCCGCATTTGTGACGACCCTGCTCGAAACGTTCCACGCCGTGCATCGCAAGGCCTTCGGGTATGACTACGCGGGTCGGCAGAAAGTCGAGCTGGTCAATTTCTGCGTGTCCGGGTTCGGCGTGATCGAGCGGCCGACGCTGCCCCGGCTCGATGCGCGGCCCGGCGCGACGCCGGTCCGCAAGGGAGCGCGGAAAGTCTTCTTCGACGGGCACTGGCTCGACACTCCGGTCTACGATCGCGCAGCTCTGGCTGCGGAGTTCCGACTCGACGGTCCGGCGGTGATCGAGGAGTTCGGCTCGACGACCGTCGTGTGGCCGGGCCAATGGCTCGAGGTCGATCCGCACGGGATCATGCTCGTGCGGGAGAAGGTGACGGTGCTGAAACAGTGACGAGCCGGGAGATCGAATGAGCACGCGTACTTCCATCGCAGGCAAACCCTGGCCCACGCCGCCGGCGGCAACCCGGCCGATCGAGGTCGACCCGATCGTTCTGCAGATCGTCGAGGGCACGCTGAATTCGATCGAGCGCGAGATCGAGTTCGCGATCGAGCGGACCGCGCGCTCGCCCATGATCCGCGAGGCCCACGACTACCGCGTCGGCGTCTTCGACCGGTATTGCCGCAAGCTGACCGGACGCTCGTACTCGGCAATGCCGAACGCTGTCGTGCGCGACTTTCCGCCCGAGTCCATGCGGCCAGGCGACGTCTTCCTGATGAACGACACTTATCTCACCGAGGGGTCGATCGGTCATCTGCCGGACATCTGCTCCACGGTGCCGGTATTCCACGATGGCGTGGTGGTCGCCTACATCCAGGCGTTCGGCCATCACGACGACATCGGCGGGCGGGTGCCCGGGTCGATGCCGGGCACCGCGGTCACGGTGTTCGAGGAAGGGCTCGCGATACCGCCGATCAAGCTGTACAGCGAGGGCAAGCGCAACGAGGACGCGATCAGGATCATCCGCCGCAACACGCGCGTGCCGGAGATGCTCGAGGCCGACCTGGACTCCGAGATGCAGGCGATCGTGATGGGTGCGGGGCGCCTGCAGGAGCTGTTCGAGCGGTTCGGGGTCGAAACGGTCGAAGCGTGCTTCCAGGCGATTCTGGACAAATGCCGCGACATCTACGTGAACGAGCTGCTGCCGAAGATCGCCGATGGCGAGTACTACTGGGAGGACTTCGTCGAGCACGACGGGGTGACCGACCCGAAGCTGCACAAGCTCGCGCTCAGGATGACGAAGCGGGGAGGTCGCATCTCGCTCGATTTCACCGGAACGGCGCCGCAGTCGACCGGCCCGATCAACTGGCCGGCCGACTATGCCGACGGTGCATTCCTCATCAAGTGGATCGCGCCGGTGTTGCGCAGCCTGGCCGACTCGCCCGAGCGGGCGGCCGAGATATTCGTGAACGAAGGCGTCTGCGAGGTGTTCGACGTCGTGTTCCCGCCGAAGGGCACGCTGATCACGCCCGAGTGGCCGGCTGCGACCAACGCCCGCTCGTTCGTGCTGCTGCGCTCGCTCGGACTGCTCGCGGGCGTGGTCGCGCAGGCGGTCGGCGGTCGCATGCCAGCCGATCAGGAGACGATCCGCTATACGGGCTTCTACGGGAATGACGCGCAGGGCAAGCCGTTCCTTTCGCGCGAGGTGCTCGGTGGCGGCAGCGGCGGACGCGAGTATGCCGACGGGTCCGACGTCATCCACATCGTTCCCGATTCCCGCAACCAGCCGGCCGAGTTCACCGAGAAC
>JBAVOG010000753.1:0-5776 GCA_049691875.1 Burkholderiales bacterium
ATGTCGCCGCTGGAATTCATGCAGCGCCTGGCCGCGCTGGTGCCGCGCCCGCGCCTGCACCTGATCCGCTTTCACGGCGTGCTCGCCCCCAACGCCGGGCTGCGTGCGGCGATCGTGCCGTGCCCACCGCAGAATACCAGCGCTGCAGATGAACACGCGCACGGCGCGTCGGCGCGCATGGGCTGGGCGCGCCTGCTCCGGCGCGTGTTCGATATCGACCTGGAACACTGCCCGCAGTGCGGCGGCGAGTTCAGGATCATCGCCGCCATCGAAGAGCCTGCGGTGATTGTCAGGATCCTCACGCACCTGGGCTTGCCTGCGCGCGCGCCACCGCGCTCCCCGGCGCGCCGGCTCGATCTGTTCGAAGCCGCCTGATCCTCAAGCCGACAACGGTTCTGCAACAGGGCTGACGATCCCGCGTGGCCCGCGCTCGCGCGTGGCGGTCAAATTGCGTCGAAATGAGGCAACTCGAGCAGATGCAGGGGTCGAATGGTCATCGAGAGCGGGGAATTTTCACCAAACACCGCGCGATTGACCGCTTCTCGGCCCGGCGATACCGTCGCGCATCGGAAAAAGGTGGTTTGAATTTCCTATACCCCACATCGGCCGGCATCGCCATCAGCGCGTCCCGAATTTGTTTCGCATTGCGCGTCGTCCCGGACAGCGCGTCGACCTCGATCGTCGCGAGATCGTAGCCGTACTTCTCCACTTGCCGCTTCGCGGTGCCGAGCGGCTCGAGCCAGTTGGCGATGCAGCCCCAGCCGACGCCCGGCACCAATGCCGCGATGAGACGCCGCCGGGAAGGTCCGAGATCGACAGGTTTGCCCGTACCGGTCGGCTCCGCCCCGACGCGGGTCAGCGCATCGTCGCAAGGCCGGTAGTCGGGCAGGTCGTGCCCGCGGGCCTCGAGCACCGCGCAGTAGATCTCGCGAAAGCGCGCACGCTTGTCCTTTACGCCCGCCTGCGCAGCAGGCGTGAGCACCAGAGGAGGCGTGTCGGGGGAATACGGGATAAGCGGCTCCGACGCGCACGCCGCGAGTATCAGGAACGGCGCCACGGCGAACGCGCACCGAGTGAGTGGTTTCAATCTCCCCGCTCCTGATACCCTTTCATGCCGAAGTCAGGATTGTCCTGCATTGCTCGGAATGTCGCGAGGGCGACCGCGCCACTACCTCACGCGACCGCGGCGAATGAGGTTCACGATCGCGAGCAGGATGACGGCGCCGACCAGCGAGACGAACAACCCCGCGAGGCTGAAGTCGCTCTGGTTGATCGTGCCCGCACCGATGAGCGGCGAAATCACCCATCCGCCGATCAGCGCACCGACGATGCCAACCACCACGTTCAGGAGGATGCCCTGCTGGGCATCCGTTTTCATGATCATGCTGGCAACCCAGCCGATCACTCCACCGATCACCAGCCAGATGATGAGGTTCATACGAGTCTCCTTTCGCGTTTGGCTCTTGCTTCATAGTGTCGATCATCATGCCGGGCCGCAGTGACGCACCCGATCACTGCTTCGCCGTCGCGACTTGCTGCCTCAGCTTTTCCGCCTGCGCGCGCGCCTCCTCCGTGAGCTTGTAGGAAACGTAGTACTTGAAGATGTTGCGCACGTAGGTCGTCGGTTCCATGCCGATCTTCTCGGCGGTCACCAGCTCGACGTTGTTGAACCACCTGTTCGGATCGAAGCCGCGTTTCTCGGCTTCCCTGCGCATCTTCCGGATGTTGCCCGGACCGGCGTTGTAGGCCGCGAAGGCGAAGAGGGTCCGGTCCTGTTCGCGAAAATCCGCGTCCTTGAAGTACCCGGTCATGAGCTTGTCCATGTACTTCGCGCCGCCGTGGATGTTCGCCTCGATCAGCGTGACGTCGCCGACCCCCAGCTCCTTGCCGGTCGCCGGCATGATTTGCATCACCCCGATCGCTCCGACGTGACTGCGCTTGCTCTGGTCGAGCGTCGATTCCTGGTAGCCCTGGGCGGCGAGCATCAGCGGGTCGAAGTTGTACTTCGCTCCGTACTTCTCGAAGAGGTCGATGGTCTGCT
The DNA here is from genome assembly GCA_049691875.1 of Burkholderiales bacterium. Taxonomy (GTDB): domain Bacteria; phylum Pseudomonadota; class Gammaproteobacteria; order Burkholderiales; family SG8-39; genus JAABRB01. Next base: position 2,042 of record JBAVOG010000753.1, read on the forward strand.
CGAAGCGCTTGTAGTCCGACCCGGCAGCCGGGTTGTTCAGCGCCTTGATCCGGCTTATGTACTGTTTCTGTCGATATGGAATGACGCCGGTCTGCCGCGCCGACGTCGCGTAGGTCTCGTTGAGCTCAGCGGCCAGTTTGGGGCTTCCTTTCCGGATCGCCCAGCCCTTGCGGGTCGGCTCGCGGAGCACGATGTCCTCGTGGACGACGAGCTTCGGCAGCACCTGCACCCACATCTTCGCCTTCCAGTCGTCGACCACCATCGCCTGAAGGAGGCCGGCGTTCGTCATCTCGAGCATGTCCTCGTCCTCGAGCGCGTCCGGGACGAGCATGAGGTTCACCGGCGACTTCCCTTCCTTCTTGAACCGCTCGTTCAGCGCCGAAAGGCTCTCGTAGTAGCTCGAGGCCTTGCGCACGTGGACCGTCTTGCCGGCCAGATCGTCGAGGGACGCGATCGTGGGCGATGCCGGGCCGGTCAGGAGGATCTCGACGTTGACGAGCTTCTCGTCCGGCGCGACGAAGTCGACCTCCTTCAGGCGCTCCTCGGTGACGGTGAGGTTGCCTACCGCGATGTCGGCCAGGCCGTCGCGCAGGTCGGGGATCAGCCGATCGCGGGTCGCCGCCACAATGTAGAGCGTGAGCGGCCGTTTGCCGAGCTGTTTCCGGTACTTCGTATTGAGCCACCGCTCGACGTCGCGCACGAGCTCGGCCGCGAGGCCGCGCTCGCGGCCCTTGTCGATGAAGTAGAGCGACCTGCTGTAGGGGACGTAAACGCGGATGAGCCGGCGCTCGAGCATCGCGTCGAAGTCGCCGGTCCATGGCTTGACCGCGAGCGTGAATTGCCGGGGTTCGGAGTCGGCAGCGTCGGCGGCGGGTTTGGCGGGCTGGTTCGCGGCAGGCGCCGGTCCGCCGGTCTGCGCGAGAGCCCCCAGGGCGAAGAGCGAAAGCATCAGCGCCCGGATCAAAAATTTGGTGATTGGACTCATCGTGCTCTCCCACAAGCGCGTCAGACGTATCATCGTCAGACCGGCGTTAGCGTCCCGCAGAAATCAACATGGTGTCCCAGGGGCCAGGTTGCTGAGAATCGGTCCTTGGGGCATGACGCATTGACCTTTGGTGCCGGTCCAAGGACCAGCGAACGTCGGAACGAAGAGACCCCTAGCACCACAGCCGCGCGCCGCGCGGTCCCCTCCAAGACCCGGGCCGGCAACCTACCCGAAGGTCACGACAAACCTAAATCTGTCGTTTAGGCCACAATTTGCGGAACGATAAACACACCGGAAAAGCAAATGACCGCCGAAGCTCATCCTGGTCTGCTGCGTGTCCTGAGACAGGGCGCCTGATTGGCCAGCCTGCCCGTCCCCAGCAGGAGGCGATCGTCCGCGGCTCGGTCCTGCGCGACTACAAGAAGGGACTGGTGATCAGCCTCGAGGACAGCGCGCCCAGGGCGCTCTACGTCGTGCTCGAAGGCCGTGTGCGGGTCGTGCGTACGCTCCCCGGGGGGTGACGAAGTGCTGTTGCACATACGCTAAGCTGGATGGTCGAGCAGTTCTTTGCTACTCGATCTAGGACGCAAGGGGGTTCCACATGGCCGACGCCTGGATAGGCGATCTCGAGTCCGGAGCGGCAGACCGCGCGCCGGCGGCCGCCGCCTCACGTGCTCGCAGGAATGCCCGGATCGCGCTCGCGGTCTTCCTGGTCTGCGTAGGCTACTACGCCACCGGCGTCGTCGGACTGGCGCTCCGGTTCGAGCCCGGCGGAGTTTCCAGTATCTGGTTGCCGCACAGCGTTCTCCTGGCGGCATTGATACTCACGCCGTATCGCTACTGGTGGTTGTACCTCGTAGCGTTGCTGCCCGTGCACGTTTACCTCACGAGCCACTTGCAGGGACCGGTTTCACTTCCGGTCATGCTCGTCCAGTTCGGCGGGAATGCGGCGCAGTCCGTCCTCGGTGCGGTCGCCGTACGTGCGTTGGTCGGTAGTCCGCCGCGCCTCGACGTGTTCCGGAACATGACCGCATTCATCGTGCTCGGCGTCGTCCTCCCCGCGATAATCGTGTCCGCGGCCGTTGCGGAACTATTCCTGGTGCTGGGCTGGGTCGACGATTTCGCTCTGGCATGGCATCGCCGGACACTTACCGGCGTGTGCGGGGCGCTTGGGCTCGCGCCCCTGATCTTCGCGTTGACGTCGGGGGGAACAGCGGCGATCAGGGCCACGCCGTGGCGACGCGTACTCGAGTATTCGGGAATCACGATCGGCGTGGTAGCCGTGGTCACGCTGGCTCTCCTGGGGGAGACAGCCATGGAGAGCCAGCAAGCGCTTTTCTATGCGTCGCTCCCACTTCTACTATGGACGGCAGTTCGGTTCGGACCCGGCGGACTCACCCTCCAGTTGCTGATCGTCGCGCTCGCGGCGCTGACGGCGACCAAGGCTGGCCAGGGGCCGTTCGCGGCAGCGTCGGTTGCTCAGAGCGTGCTGGCGGCGCAATTGTTCCTGCTGTCGGTCATGATCCCCAAGCTGATGCTGGCGGCGCTCGTCGCCGAGCGAAGGCGTTCCAGCGACGCGCTGCGCGAAGGCGAGGAGCGACTGAGGCTGGCGCTTGCCGCGGGCCGCATGGGTGTGTGGGACTGGGACCTGGCGCGCAATACCATCAAATGGTCCAGGGAACAATTCGCAATCGTCGGCCTCGCACCATTCAGCTTGAATCCGGCCTACGAGAGCTGGACGAGCTTCATCCACCCCGACGACCTTCCCCGCTGGGAGACGGCAATGGCGGAGGCGATCGCGAAGCGTCGCCAGTGCCGCTGCGAATACCGCGTCGTCCGGCCGGGCGGCGGAATTCGCTGGGTGGAAGCGTGCGGAGAGCCGATCTACGACAAAGGCGGCCGTTGCGTCAGGGTCATGGGCCTCATCGTCGATGTCACCGAGCGCAAACATGCCGAGGCCGCGCTGCAGGCAAGCGAGCAGCGCTACCGCGAGGTCGTGGAGAGCCAGACCGAGCTCGTCTGCCGCTATCTGCCGGACACGACACTCACGTTCGTCAACGAGGCCTACTGCCGGTTCTTCGGGCGGCCGCGCGAGGCGCTCATCGGGCACAGGTTCGTGGAGCTGATCCCGGAAGCGGCCCGGCCGGCGGTGTTCGGCCAGGTCGAGTCGTTGCTGAGAGAGCCACGCGTGTGCACCTACGAACATGAAGTGATGCTGGCGGACGGGACGATCGGCTGGCAACAGTGGGTCGATTCGGCGATCGTCCTCCCGGACGGACGTGTGACAGAGCTCCAGGGCATCGGCCGGGACATCACCGACCGCAAGCGCGCGGAGGAGGCAACGCAGCGGCTCGCCCTTGCGTCCCGGCTCACCGTGATGGGAGAGCTCACGGCGTCGATTGCCCACGAAGTCAACCAGCCGCTCAATGCGATCCTCAACAACGCCGACGCCGCCGAGCTGCTGCTCGAGGCGGATAGCCCGCGGCTGGATGAAGTGCGGCGTATCCTGGCCGACATCCGCAGTGACGATCTGAGGGCGAGCGAGGTCATCCGGCGCACGCGCGACCTGTTGCGAAAACGGCCCATGGAGTTCGAGACACTCGATCTGAACGAAGTGGCTGCCGGGGTGCTGCAACTCGTGCGCAACGAAGCGGCACGCCGGCGCGTCGAGCTTGCGAACGAGTTCGCACCGGACCTCCCGGCGGTCTCCGGCGACCGGGTGCACCTCGAGCAGGTGCTGCTCAACCTGG
>JBAVOG010000754.1:0-3611 GCA_049691875.1 Burkholderiales bacterium
AAAGAAACGACGCGGCGAGCAGCGCGAGCGGCAATCGAGTCGCGAGCTCCCGCGCGAACGCAAGCGCCCGACGACCGGCATCGGCAAGCGCGGTGGGCGAGCGCATACGCGCGATCACACCGATCACGATCACGAGACCCCACAGGACGAGCTCCGCCACGCCCATGTGTCACTTGCTCCGCGGACGCACGGCAATCCGCGCGGCAACCGCACGCGCCGCCAGACCGGCCAGAAACGCGAGCGGCAACGACGCCACCACGCGCAGGACGACGAAATCCCAACCGATCAGCGGAATCTCCCACACCAGGATGCGGTTCAGTCCCAGCACGCTCCACGAAGTGAGGTATGCGACCAGCACGCCGATGTCCGCGCCGGCCTCGGCGAGCGCCACGACGAGCGGAAACGACGTGAACGGACCGCCCGGCGTGATGACGCCGATCGCGACGGCGAGCACCAGCCCGCGCATGCCGGACGCCGCGCCCAGCCAGTTCTTCACTCGATCGCGCGGCACCAACCCCTGCACGAATCCCGCAAGCAGCAGTCCCGCGGCAAAGATCGGCAAGATCGTGAGCAGCGTGCGGCCCGCGTTTCCGAGCGCCGCCTGAATCGCTGCGAGCCCGCCGAGCCACGCGCATACTGCGCCCGCGCCCACGGCAAACGCCAGAAATCCCAGGTCGGTTCGGTTGATGCGCACGCATGGATGATGCCGGGGCGGGCGGGACGCGGCAACCATCGGAGAGTGCCGCTCGCACGGGCGCTGTCAACCCAAGTCGGAGCAACCCCAGGAGTAGACTGTGTGCCCTTGCGGAGGAGCCACATGAACAATATCCAACTCGTGAAGGAATTTCTCGATAGCCTCAGGCCTCGAGACGGCCGCATGAGCGCACGCGCCGAGCTGCTCGCCGACGAAGTGGTGTTCCAGACGCTCGGCAAGATCGACGGGCGGGAGGCGGTGTTGAAGCGCCTGACGGCCGAGGACACCGGTCGCGTCTATCGCGAAGCGACGTGGTCGACGCCCGAGCCCAAGGGCGACAGGGTCAAGATCACCGGCAAGATGCCGCCCGGTTCACCCAGCCCCGGCGTGATCATCGTGTTTGCCTTCGCCGGCGGGAAGATCTCCGCCATCCTGCAACAGCCGCTGTTCGGTGGCACGCCGATGCCCGCGACACCCGTGAAGCTCACCGACGAGCTGAAGCAGCTGGTCGACAACGCGCTCGCCACGCGCCATCCGATGATGGTCGCCTACGTCGGCCCCGAAGGTCAGCCGATCCTCTCGTTTCGCGGCTCGACGCAGTCGTTCAGCAACGACCAGCTCGCCATCTGGGTCCGGAACTCGGACGGCGTCTTTCTGGACTCGATCGGTGCAAACCCCAAGGTCGCGCTGATGTATCGCGACGAGGAGAAGAAGACTACGTTCCAGTTCCAGGGCCGAGCGAAGGTTTCGACCGACGAGGCGGTGCGCACGCGCATCTACGAAAAGATGGCACAGGCTGAGCGCAATCACGACTATGCACGTACCGGTGTCGCGCTGATCATCGACCTCGATCGCGTGGAAGGCTGGTTCGGCGTGTCCGCCGACGGACCGGTGAATCGCGTGCGCATGCTGCGGGACGCGGGAAAGTAGCCCGCGGGAGATCTGGTTATCCAGCGCCCTCAATGCCCCGCCCGCGCCGTGAACGGCGGCCGCGCCCACCAGATCAGGAAGAGCAGACTCAGCATCAGCATGCCGCTGATGCACAGCACCGCGTTGGTGGAAAGCAGGTAGGCCTGCGCGGTCACCGTGCGATCGAGCTCGGCGAGCGACTGCTCGGGGGTGAGCCCCGACGACTGCAGCCGGTTCAGGTAGTCCAACGCAAGCGGGTTGTACGGTGTCACGGACTCGACCAGCCGCGCATGATGCACCGAGCTCTTGTGCACCCAGAGCGACGTCACGATCGCCGTGCCGAAGCTCGCCCCGAGGTTGCGCATGAAATTCTGCAACCCCGTGGCCGCAGCGATCTGTCCCTGGTTGAGGCCCGACAGGTTGATCGCAACGAGCGGCAAGAAGAAGCAGCTTATTCCGATGCCCATCGCGAGCCGCATGAGTGCGAGCGTCCAGAAGTCCACATCCGGTGTGAACTGCGCGCTCCAGAACGCGGTCGTCGCGAAAACGATGAAGCCGAAGCTCGCGACCGCGCGCGCGTCCAGGCGGTGCAGGTTCGCGCCGATCAGCGGCCCGAGCAGGATCGGAAAGAGCCCCCCGAGCGCGATCACCTTTCCGGCCCAGAGCGGCGTGTAGTTCATCTGGGTCTGCAGCCACAGGGGCACCACGACCAGCGTCCCGAAGAAGGCGATCGAGCCGATCATCAGCGAGACCACACCCACCGCGAAGTTGCGATGACCGAACAGCCGCAGATCCACCACCGGGTGCTCCTCGGTGAGCTCCCAGACGACGAAGAAGCAGAGCGAGATGAACGAGATCGCCGTGAGCGCCATGATGGTCGGCGACCCGAACCAGTCGAGCTCGTTGCCCTTGTCGAGCAGGATCTGCAGCGCGCCGATGCCGATGATCAGCAGCGCAAGCCCGACGAAGTCGATCGGCAGCTTGCGCCGCACCGATTCGCGATCGCGGAAGAGCGGCACCACCATGATCGCCACCACCAGTCCGACCGGCAAATTGATCAGAAAGATCCAGTGCCACGACCAGTTCTCGGTGAGCCAGCCGCCGCCGAGCGGGCCGACGATCGGCGCGAGCACGATCGTCATCACCCATAGTCCCAGCGCGAGCCCGCGTCGCTGCGGTGGATAGCAGCCGGTGAGCAGCGTCTGCGACAGCGGGATCATCGAGGCGCCGACCACGCCCTGCGCCACGCGCGCCGCAAGCAGCATCGGAAAGGTAGTCGACACGCCGCACAGCAGCGAGGCAAGCGTGAAGAGCACCGTGGCGCTCACGAACATGCGCACCTGGCCGAAGCGCTGCGCGAGCCATCCGGTGAGCGGCAGCATGATCGCTTCGGCCACCGCGTAGGACGTGATCACCCACGTGCCCTGGGTGGGGCTGACCGCGAGATCGCCCGCGATCGACGGCACCGACACGTTTGCGATCGAGAGGTCGAGGATGTTCATGAACGCCCCGAGGCTGAGCGCGAAGGTGGCGAGCACCAGCGCGGCGCCGCGCAGGGGCGGTGGTTCCTCCCGCGCCGGCGCGGCGTTCATCGGGTTGTGGCGGCCCTGCGGTTCGCGGCGATGATCCTGGCAATCCGCTCGTCGACCGCCCGCGACTGCTCGTCGTACACCGGCGTCGCGTAGCGGCTCTCCGTGAGCGGCAAGCGGGCGAGGATCTCGCCGCCGCGATCATGCGTGTCGACCGAGACGTTCATCGAAAGGCCCACCCGGAGCGGGTGACCCTTGAGCGTAGCGGGGTCGATGTCGATACGCACCGGCACGCGCTGCACGATCTTGATCCAGTTTCCGGTCGCGTTCTGCGCGGGCAGGAGCGAGAAGACCGAACCGGTGCCGGCACCGAGCCCGGTGACGTGCCCGGAATACCTGACGTCAGTGCCGTAGAGATCGGAAGTGAGCTTCACGGGCTGACCGATACGCACGTTCTCGAGCTCGCTCTCCTTGAAGTT
>JBAVOG010000755.1:0-3506 GCA_049691875.1 Burkholderiales bacterium
ACGTGGCAACCGGGATGCCCTTCGGCATCTGCACGATCGAATAGAGCGAATCCTCGCCGCGCAGATATTTCGACGGCATCGGGACGCCGAGCACCGGCACCGTGGTCTTGGCCGCAAGCACGCCGGCAAGATGGGCCGCCCCGCCCGCCCCCGCAATGATCGCCCGCAACCCGCGCGCCTGCGCCGTGCTCGCGTAATCGAACGCCGCGTCGGGCGTGCGATGCGCGGAAATCACGCGCGCCTCGTACGGCACGCGGAAATCCTTCAGCACGTTCACCGCGTGTTCCATCATGTCCCAGTCGCTCGTGCTGCCCATCACCACTCCGACCACGGGATTGGCCATCTCGCCAACGGCCGGCTCCTTCTTTGCCGCTTTCGCTTTCATCAATTTCTCAGATCTCCAGTTTGCGTCCGGTGAGGCGCGAGTATGCCTCCCGATATTTCTCGGACGTGCGCGCGATGACTTCGGCAGGCAGGTGGGGTGCGGGCGGCTGCTTGTTCCAGCCGAGCGTCTCCAGATAGTCGCGCACGTATTGCTTGTCGAAGGACGGTGGGCTCGATCCTGGCTTGTATTCATCGGCCGGCCAGAATCGCGACGAATCGGCGGTGAGCGCCTCGTCGATCCAGTAGAGCTCGCCTGCCTCGTCCAGTCCGAACTCGAACTTCGTGTCGGCAATGATGATGCCGCGGCCCGCCGCGTATTCCGCCGCCTCGGAATAGAGCCGGATCGAGACGTCGCGCACCCGCGCGGCGAGCCCGGTACCGATCATCTTCTCGGCCTGCGCAAACGAGATGTTCTCGTCGTGCGCGCCCATCTCGGCCTTCGTGGCGGGCGTGAAGATGGGCGCGGGCAGCCGATCGGCCTGCGCGAGACCCGCTGGCAGCTTGATGCCGCACACCGATCCGGATTGCCGATAGTCCTTCCAGCCCGATCCGATGATGTAGCCGCGGACCACGGCCTCGATCGGCAACGGATCGTAGCGACGTGCCACGATCGAGCGTCCGCGCACCTGCGCGCGTTCCGCTTCGGAATGGACGACCGACTCCGGATCGATGCCCGTGAGCTGATTCGGAACGATGCGGGCCAGCCGGTCGAACCAGAAATCGCTCATCGCCGTGAGTACCTGTCCCTTGTAAGGGATCGGGTCGGGAAGTACGACGTCGAACGCGGAGAGTCGATCGGTGGTGACGATCAGGAGCGTGCGATCGTCGACCGCATAAATATCGCGCACCTTGCCGCGCCCGACGCGCGGAAGGCTGGTGATGCTGGTCTCGTGCAGGCCTGGAGTCATGCGGGGATTGCTTTCAGGCTGCCTGTTTCTCGAGCTCGCGCTTGTACTGGCCGCGGGTCGCGAGCCCGTTCATGCTGGCACGATGCAGCAGCGCCGTCTGACCGGAGGCGACGTTCGCCGTGGCCCCCTTCCAGGCCGTTATCGACGGATGCTGCAGCGCGCGGCCGTAGGAGAACGTGAGGTTCCACGGGAGCTCGCCGGCAAACATCTTGTTCATCGCATTCAGGTGCGCCGTGGCCACTTCATCGCTCTGGCCGCCAGACAGGAAGGCGATGCCGGCGACCGCGGCGGGCACGCAGCGCTTCAGGATCTTGACGGTGCGCTCGGCCACCTCGTCGACGCCCGCCTGCTTCGGGCAATCCTTGCCCGAGATGACCATCGAGGGCTTCAGCACGCTCTCCTCGAGCGTGATGCGATTGATGTAGAGCGCCTCGTACAGCGCGTTCAGCGCCCACTCGGTGACTTCCTCGCAGCGCTCGATGGTGTGGTCCCCGTCCATCAGCACCTCGGGCTCGACGATCGGGACGAGGCCCGCCTCCTGGCAGATCGCCGCATAGCGGGCAAGCGCATGCGCGTTGGCGGCGATGCACGTCGTGGTCGGCGTGCCCGGGCCGATCGTGATCACGGCGCGCCATTTCGCGAACTTCGCGCCCAGCTTCACGTACTCGGCGCAGCGCTTCGCGAGCCCGTCCAGCCCCTCGGTGACCTTCTCGCCCGGGCAGAGCGCGAGGTCCTTGGCGCCGGTATCGACCTTGATGCCGGGCAGGATCCCCTTCGCCGCAAGGAGCTGCGGGAACGGCACGTCGCTCAGCGATTTCTGGCGGATCGTCTCGTCGTAGAGGATCACGCCGCTGACGTTGTTCTCGACGCCCTTCGCAGTGAAGAGCATGTCACGGTAGGCGCGCCGGTTCGGCTCGGTGCACGCGAGGTTGATCGCCTTGAAGCGCTTTTCGATGGTGCCGGTGGATTCGTCCGCGGCGAGTATGCCTTTGCCCTTCGCCACCATGGCGAGAGCGGTCTTGCGCATCGATGTGGTCATGGGTTGCCTCCTGAAAGTCCGGCAGGATGGAATGTTCGGGGACGGAGAACGCAGGGCTGCTCCGCGAGGACGGCAATTTTACCTGCTTCGGCCAACCGCCGCGCACCCGCTCGCGCGGCGTGCCACCATTGTGGCGTCACGGCCGCGGCCGCTTGCCCGCGTTGGATCGTGAGACAGGTTCCAGATGCGCCGGATCGCCCACATCGACATGGACGCGTTCTTTGCCGCGGTGGAACTGGCGCGCCGGCCGGAGCTCGCGGGCAAGCCCGTAGTGATCGGCGGGCGCGGCAATCCGCAGGCGCGGGGTGTCGTGTCCACGGCCTCCTACGAGGCACGGCGCTACGGCATCCACTCGGCCATGCCGTTGCGGATCGCGTACGAGCGTTGCCCCGATGCCGTCTTCCTGCCGGTGGACTATGCGGCGTACTCGGCGGTCTCAGCCAGGGTGAAAGAGGCGCTGCGTGCGGTCTCGCCGGTGATCCAGGACGCCGGCATCGACGAGGCGTATCTGGACGTGTCGGAGCAGCCGGGCACGTCGGAGGAGATCGGGGAGGAGATCAAGCGCCGGGTTCGCGAGGCCACGGGCCTTTCCTGCTCGGTCGGGATCGCGCCCAACAAGCGCCTGGCGAAGATCGCCTCCGACATGCAGAAGCCCGACGGCCTCACCATCATCGCCCCCGAAGAGGCGGCCAGCCGTATCGCAGCGTTGCCGGTGCGCAAAGTGCCGGGCATCGGACCGGTGACCGAGACGCATCTCGGCCGCCTCGGCGTGCAGACGGTGGGTGAGCTCGCCAAGCTGAGGATCGAGCGGCTCGTCGCCGAGTTCGGTCCATCGCGCGCAGAGTTCCTGTACGAGGCGGCACGCGGCATCGACGATCGGGAGCTCGTGACGCACTGGGAGCCGAAGCAGCGCAGTCGCGAAACGACCTATCAACAGGACACGTCGGACGTCCAGACCATCCGCCGCACCGTGGCTGCGCTCGCACGCGAGATCGCGCAGGAACTGCGCGATGACGGCTACCGTGGCCGGCGCGTCGGCATCAAGATCCGCTTCACGGGATTCGACACGCACACGCGCGAGACGACCTTGCCCGAGGCGACCGACGTCGAGGAGACCGTGCGGCGCGCCGCGTTCGCCTGTCTGCAGCGCCTGCCTCTCGACCGCCCCGTCCGTC
>JBAVOG010000756.1:0-2841 GCA_049691875.1 Burkholderiales bacterium
GCAGGAACGCCAGCGCTCGATCTCGCCGGCGCGTGAGCCGGGGGCGACCAGCTTACGCACGGCGCCGACCAGCATCGCGAGCGATGCCTCGGGGTCGCCCGCCACTACGAGATCCGCGCGAAAGCCCCAGAAAGGCAGGTGCGAATGAAATGGGTCTTCGCCGAGCACGGCGACCCGCGTGCCCGGCGCGGGGAGAGCGGAAGGCGGATGCCAGGGTCCCACGCTTTCCACCAGGAAGACGAGGTCGGCGCCCTTCAGCACGTCGGCCATCTCGGTCACGGCGACGCCGCAGTAGAGCGGGTGCTCGTGCGGGAAGTTCACGTAGGTTGGCTGCCATGGCTCGACGACCGGCGCACCGAGCACTTCGGCGAGCGCCACGAGCTGCTCGACCGCGGCGATGCTCTTGCCCACTTCCTCGGTGAGGATCACCGGGTTCTTTGCCGTCGCCAGCGCGCGCGCAAGTGCTTCGACCGCCGTCGGGTTCGCGGCTGGCGCGCTCGCGTGGCCCGCGACCGCGGGTGGGTCCGTCGTCAACGGTTCGAGCATGAACTCCAGCGGCACCGAGACGAACACCGGCCCTCTCGGCGCAGCCATTGCCAGCTGGCACGCGCGCTGGACGGTATGGGGGAGCAGAACACCCGTGTTCAGGCCGAACGACCATTTCACGCACGGCTCCACGAGTCGCGCGGGACCCCCGACGTCGCTCAGGAGACGCAACCATTGTCGCCCCGGCGGGGTCGACGCGGCTTCGGCGAAAGCGATCGACTCGCCGGCCATCACGACCATGGGAATGCGCTCGTGCAAAGCCGCGCGCAGCGCCATCGTCGCGTGCAACGCACCCACCGTCGTGTGCAGGACGAGCGCGGGAAGCTTGCCGGTTGCCTTGGCATAGCCGATCGCCATCGCGGCTGCGGTCTCCTCGTGTCGCGAGGAGATGTACTCGGGAATCTCGCCCGGCTGATACGGTTTCGCAAGCGCATCCCAGAGGGGCGCCCAGTCCGAACCGGGCGACGCGAAAATCTTCTCCACGCCCATCGTTCGCAGCACGCGCAGTATCGCTTCCCCTCCGCTCATGCCCTTCGTCTTCATCGATGCTCCATGGTCGGGTTCTCAGGTTGCAGCAGAGATTTCCTGTACCTTCTGCCAGGTCTCCGCGCGCCTGGTGAGGCGAAGAGATCTTTCCGGTACATTATGATGGACTACGTGCCGGACAGCGTGCGGCTCTGCGTGATCGACTTTCCGTAGCGGCCATCGCAGTTTGCCGGTGCGCCACATTCACCAACATCGGACAGACATGCCCCCTCGATCCAAACGCGTCACCGGCGCGCAGTTGGGACTTCGCGAGCGGAACAAGCTCGACAAGGCGCACCGGATTCGCGCCTCCGCACGCAAGCTCTTCAGGGAACAGGGGTACGAGGCGACGACGATGCGCGAGATCGCGGAGCGCGCGCACGTAGGTCTCGGGACGCTCTTCAGCTATGCCGACGACAAGCGCGACCTCGTGTTCCTGATCTTCAACGAGGAACTCGATGCGCTCACCGTCCGGGCGCTCGCGGCGCCGCGCCCGCGCGCCGCCCTGCTCGAACAGCTCATGGCCATTTTCAGGCGGCACTACGAGCAGTTCGCCCGGCATCCCGCCCTCTCGCGCCTGGCCCTGAAGGAGCTCACCTTCTACTCGGAAGGCAAGCAGGCGCAGAACTTCCACGCGATCCGCGGCCAGCTGATCGCCGGTATCGAGCAGCTGGTCGCCGATGCCCAACGCGCGCGCCGGATTCGATCGACACCGGACGCGCGGCGCATTGCCCTGCAGATCTTCTTCCTTTATGCGGCCGCGCTGCGCTGGTGGATTGCCGCGCCGAAGCCGCGCGTGGCGACGGGCCTCGCGGAGTTGCGAAGAGTGCTCGAGCTTCAGATGGAAGGCCTCGCGCCGCGCGGCAAGTAACCGGCTTCTCAGGTCGGGATCCCGAGCAGCCGCGCGGCGTTCTCGCCGAGGATCATGCGCTTCGCCGCGGCCGGCAGCTTGGCCCGCTCCACGAACGCCACCGGATCGTCTTCGCCCACCGGATAATCGCCACCGAGCACGATCTGCCCGGGGCCGACCTTGTGCGCCAGGAATTCGAGCATGTCCACGTTGTAGACGACCGTGTCGTAGAAGAGCCGCCGCATGTACTGGCTCGGCTCCCGGTCGATTCGCGGGGTCTCGTGTGGGCGGTTCCTGAAATTCCGGTCGACCCGTCCCGCGTAGTAGGGAAGAAACCCGCCGCCGTGCGCAATGCCGACCTTGAGTTTCGGGAAACGGTCCAGAATGCCGTCGTACATCAATGACGACATGGCAATGGCCTCCTCGATCGGCTGGCCGACGCCGTTCCACATCAGGTGCCTCGTGAAGCGCGGGTGGGTGAATCCGGAAGGGTGAACGAAGACCGGAATGCCGAGCGCTTCCGCTTTCGCCCAGAACGGCCCATGCCGCTCGTCGCCGATCTCGACGCCGTCGACGTGCGTGTTCACGGCAACCGCCCGCAGGCCGAGGTCGTCGACCATCCGCTCGAGCTCGGCGACGGCCGCCGGCGGATCCTGCAGCGGCACCATGCCCATCCCGATGAAGCGGTCCGGTTTCTTCGCCACGAACTCGGCCAGGCGGTCGTTGCCGATGCGCGCCATGCGAGCGCCGTCTTCCGAACTTGCCCAGTAGCAGTACTGCGCCACGTGGCAGAACACGACCTGGATGTCGATGCCAAACTCGTCCATGTCCTGCAACCGCGCGGCGAGCTCGTCGGACGTCGAACGCGGATGACGCTTGCGCTGGGCGGCGGCGCCACGCAGATAGTTGTCGACGAGCTG
>JBAVOG010000757.1:0-2052 GCA_049691875.1 Burkholderiales bacterium
GTAATCCACCCCGTCCGCGCCCGGCGCGGACCGCACCAGCGCGAAGCCGCTCGCGCGCCAGACGATCGGCGGAAACACCGGCATCTCCGCCGGCGCGCTCGCCTTGCGCACCAGCGTCACGTGCGAGACGAATGGCTTGGTGTCAAACCGGATCCTCGCATCTGTCAGCGCGCCGCGCAGCTCTCCCACCAGCTCGGTGAGCTCCCGCGGATCCTGGCTTGCGCCAGCCCACGCGATGCGATTGTGCTTCCAGTACCCGGGTCGATCGAGGACCAACTCGAGGCGACGTGGCGCCACACCGGCCGCCACACGCAGCAAATAGTCGCATCGTGCGCGATCGGTGTCGCCAAGAAATGCGAGTGTCATGTGCAATTTTCCGGGCTGCGTCACACGCCCGCCGCAGGCGCGGTGGAGCGTCGTCGCCCAGTCTGCGAGGGCCCTCCGTACGCCGGAGTCGGGCCAGAGCGCGAGAAACAGTCGGACCGGGCCCCCTCCGGAAAGTTCACCCTGCGTCACGCGGACCAGCCGGGGCCTTCGAGCTTGGACGGGTCGGCGTCCTCCAGAAGGACCACGGCTTCGGCCACGATGCCCTCGCCGCGGCCGATGAAACCCAGCCGCTCGGCCGTCTTTGCCTTGACGTTTACCCGGTTCGGCGAAAGGACGAGGTCCGCCGCGATATTGGCGGTCATCTGCGCGATGTGGGGCGCCATGTGCGGCGCCTGGGCGATAATTGTCGCATCGACGTTGGTAATGCCGAACCCGGCCTCCCGCACGCTCCCGACCGCGCTTCGCAACAATGCGCGACTGTCGGCGTCCTGGTACGCGGGATCGGTGTCCGGGAAACGACGCCCGATGTCGCCGAGGCCCGCCGCACCGAGCAGCGCGTCGGTGATCGCGTGCAGCAGAACGTCGGCGTCCGAATGCCCTGAGAGCCCGAGCTCGAACGGAATGTCCACGCCGCCGATCACCAGGCGGCGTCCCGGCACGAGCCGATGCACGTCGAAGCCCTGCCCGATCCTGGTCGCCCCTCCGCTCATTTCCCCTCCTCTTCCGCGAGCAGCGCCGCGGCAACGGCCACCTCCGCAGGGAATGTCACCTTCAGATTGCGCGCGCTGCCGGTCACCAGTTGCGGCGCAAGCCCGATCGCCTCCACTGCGGCGGCCTCGTCCGTCACTTCGCCGGCCACCCCCAACGCCTGCAGGAGCACGCCGTGGCGAAACATCTGCGGCGTCTGCGCCTGCCATAACCCGGCGCGCGGTTCGGTGCCGACGATCCGGCCGTCATCCCCCGCGCGTTTCAGGGTGTCCGCAACCGGCACCGCGAGGATACCGCCCACCGAATCGCTTGCGACCGTGTCGATGAGCCGCGCAAGCGTGTCCGCGTCCAGGCACGGCCGCGCCGCGTCGTGCACGAGCACCCAATCGTCGGGATCGATCGTGTCGGCGGTGGCGATCAGGCCGTTGTGCACGCTCGCGCGGCGCGTGGGCCCACCGCAGAACAGCGGCGCTATACGCGATCCGAACGCCGTCCAGTCGATCTTTTCAAAGCGCTGGTCGTCGATGGCCAGCACCACGAACACGACTTCGACGTCCGGATGGGCGGCCAGCGCCCGAACGGCGTGATACAGCATCGGGCGTCCCGCGATCTCCACGTACTGCTTGGGCGCCGCCGCGCCGAAGCGCGCGCCGCTGCCGGCTGCCGGGATCAGGCCGAACAGCCGCGCTGCCATCGCAATTCGGGACCGGTGTTGCACTGCACCCCCCTATAATATGCGACCTAGTGTCCCGAATCAGAGGTTCGTTGAACAACTCTTTGGGGGCGAAATTTCGCATCCATGCAACAGTGTCCCGGAGGCAAGAGAAAATCGCTCAGTTCGTCGTCAGGCTAGGCGCGCGACGCAGCCAAGACTGGCCGTCTTGGCAAGGAGCGGAACGACGCCTGACGGCGAAATGGGCGGTTTTTATTCGACGAATTTCTGATTCGGGACACTAATAGAAGTCGCTCCACGCAGTGCTCACCGCTACCGCTCCACCCGTCGCTCAACGCACCCGC
>JBAVOG010000758.1:0-1610 GCA_049691875.1 Burkholderiales bacterium
GCGGGTGAGATACCATTCGTCAGGCCGCAGCGCGAAATAGATGTGGACCATCACCAGTGTCACGAGCGCCATCGCCGCGAAATCGTGGATGACGTAGATGAGGCCCCAGGTCTCGTTTGAGAACCAATATGGATCGCGGCGCCAGAACGGCGTGTCGATCTTCAGCAGCATCAGCAGCCCGGTCACGATTAGCGCCAGAACCAGGATTGCGACGGCCAGGTGGTAGAGCTTTTGCAGTGCGTTGTATTTTCCCGGCCGAACCGGCTGCGCGGCGCCACCGATCAGCGTGTGACGGAAATTGACGCAAATATCTCGGGCGTCCGCCATCCATATCATCATGCTGCGCCAATCGAGCCAGATCAGCGCTCGCACAATATGAAAGCCGACAAGAGCCGTGAGCAGCAAACCAGATATCCAGTGGATTTCCACCCACTGAAATTTCCATCCCAGGATCGGCAGGAAAGCGGTGGCCATCAGAGTCAACACCGCGATCGCCATCAGCCAGTGATACAGCCGATCGATAACGGCATGGCGCATGACGCGCCCAGTGGGAGGGACGTCGACAACGCGCTTTTCGGAAGAGATCTCACTCATTTCTAGCCGCATCCCGCTTCAATGCGCTCTCCGTCGTCGCATCTTGGCGACGGCGATCACGATGGCATGCACGACGATGACGGCCGCGCCAGCCGCTACAAACCACGGTAGCAGGTCCCACGACGCGCCAATCAATTGCTCCTGTCCGCCGTAGATCGACTTCGAATACCGGAAAAATTGCATCGATCTGCCTCTATTGCGTCTCCGCGCCTGCGCGTCTGTCGTATTTCGGGCGAGCCCAGTGCCCGCCAAATGCGCTGTGATTGCGTTCGCTAATCCTCGCCGAATTTCAAGCCCGCATTGTCCGCGATCCAGTGCGCCACGTCCATAAGATCACCCGTCGCGTGCGGCGAGTGAGCGGCGCTGATGCAGGCGGCCTGCGCCAAGCTCAGGTAGGGTGCCGGCGCGGAGGCAGCCCGCGCAGCGCTGAGGATCCGTTCGATGTCGTCCAGGGCGCGCTTTTGCGGCATGCCCGATTCATAGCGCCCGGTCAGCACTTCGGTTGCGATTGCCGGTGGCGCCGTCCCCGCCCCGGTCGCCAGGAGCGGCATCGCGTCAAGCATGCCGGCCGGGTCGAGCCTTAGCTTTTTTGCCAGCACGATCATCTCGGTCCAGAGCGCAACTGACGTGGCGGCGAGCGCCGCAGCGAGCGACTTGGCGAGCGGTCCCGATCCGATCTCGCCGAGATGCAGGGTCCTCGACGCGAATACGCGCAAGATCGGCATCACGCGTTCGAGCGCGTCAGCGGAGCCGGCGGTGAGCAGCGTAAGCTTGCCGTCGCGAGCGTCCTGCGGGCTGCCGACCGGCGTCGCTTCGATCCAGTTAACGCCCTTCGAATAGAGCGTGCGCGCGAGCGCTGGCCCCACGTTCGGCGAGGCGTCGCTCAAATCGACGATGATGGTGCCGGGCCGCAGCGCGTGGATGAGGCCCACAGACCCCATGACCGATTCGCGCAGCGTGTCGTCGGAGGTCTCCGCAATCAGGACGAGGTCGCAAATCTGCGCGAGGTCAAAGGG
>JBAVOG010000759.1:0-2698 GCA_049691875.1 Burkholderiales bacterium
GCATCGATGAGCGCGCCGCCGCGCCCCGGTTGCGAGGCGCTCCACCGCGGGAATGCCAGGTGTTCCTGGAAGGCGAGCACCGACCCGGGGTCGCGCACGCGCGCATCCGCACCGAACGCCTGCTCGAAGATAGTGGCCGCCATGGGCGTCAGGTATTCGTGCGAATAGCGCCAGTGCGTGCGAACGAAAACGCCGTCGCCGGGCCGCACGCCCGTAACGCCGACGTTCTCCGCGTCCGGATCGGTCACCACCGATCGAGCGATCAGCTTCTCGGCGAGTGTCATGGCGCGCGATCCGTGACCGGGCGGCGGAACTGCCGCGTTCCCCCGCAAGCGTTCCCGGGTGAGCGACGCCAATCCCCCCGCGCGGATGATCGCAGCGGTGATTGCATCGTGGCCATGCGCGAGTTCCGCGAGCGGTATGGCTTCGCCCGCGCGAATTCGCTCGATGAGCCCGAAGTCGGTCGATGTGTAGATCCCCAGATTGATGCAGTTGTGCCGGTAGATGCGCTCGAAGCTCTCCGCAATCACCAGCCGAACGCCAGCTGCGCGTTCCGCGTAGGGACTATGCTCGCGCGAAGAGCCCTTGCCGTACCGCTTGCCGGCGATGCTCACGGAAAATCCGCCACGCTTCACGCTGCCTTCAGTGAATGGGAACACCTCGCCGCACTTCAGGCCCAGATAAACGTAGTTGCCGAGGCGCGCATCGGCGTAAAAACAGAACCGGGACGGCGTGATCTCGTCGGTGGAGACGCCCTCGCGTAACGCCCCCGCGGCCGCCAGCGTCAGATCCTCGCCGGCGAGCTGCCGCGCGACGATGCCGGACTGGGCCGCAAGAAACAGGATGCGACCGGAGAAGGAAACCGAGTCGGCATCCATCGCCAGGTATGTTAGGCCGCTCGCCCGACGCCGATCGCTAGTTTCCGGCGACCGTCATGCCGTCGATCAGCACCGACCCGCACTCGCGCGACCCGCGTGCGAGCATGTCATTGCCGATCGCGACGATGTTGCGAAACATGTCGCGCAGATTGCCTGCGATGGTGATCTCCTCGACCGGATACTGGATCGCGCCGTCCGCCACCCAGAATCCGGCTGCGCCGCGGGAGTAGTCGCCGGTCACCAGGTTGATCCCCTGCCCCATCAACTCAGTGACCAGGAGCCCGGTGCCCATCTCACGCAGCATCCCGACGAAGTCCTTGTCGCCGGGTGCGAGCACCAGATTGTGGTTTCCGCCGGCGCTGCCCGTGCTGCGCATGGCGAGCTTGCGGGCCGAATAGGTGCCGAGAAAATACCCCTGGAGCACGCCGTCGCGGACGACATCGCGCGGCCGCGTCAGCACGCCGTCGTCGTCGAAGCACGTGCTCGCCTGACCGCGCGGCCGGTGGGGATCTTCGCGAATGTTGACGATCGGCGAGAAGACCTGCGTGCCGAGGCTGTTGAGCAGGAAGGATGCCTTACGGTAGAGGCTGCCGCCGCTCACCGCGCTCACGAAGTGCCCGAGCAAGCCGCTCGCAAGCGGCGCCTCCAGCAGGACGCGCGTCTCGCGCGTCGCGATTTTCCGGCTGCGCAGGCGCGCGAGCGCCCGGCGGCCCGCATAGTCGCCGATGGCCGCAGGCTTCGCCAGATCGCTCGGCGAGCGCGACGTGGAGTACCAGTCGTCGCGCTGCATCGCATCGCCCTCCTGGGCGATCACGCTGCAGGAGACGAAGTGACGCGTGCTCGGATATCCCCCCAGAAAACCCGCGCTCGTACCAAACATGAATTGCGTGCGCTGGCTCGAGACCGTGGCGCCTTCGGAATTGGTGATGCGCGGGTCGAGCCGAAAAGCCGCCGCCTCGCAGCGCCGCGCGACCTGGATCGCGTGCTCGACCGAAATGTCCCAGGGATGGAAGAGGTCGAGGTCACGAATATCCTCGGGGCGAGCAAGAAGATCGGGGTCGGCGAGCCCGTTCGCGTCGTCGGCCGCGGTGAAGCGCGCAATCGAGAGCGCTGCGTCCACTGTGTCCGCGATGGCCTTGCGCGTGAGATCCGAGGTGCTCGCGTATCCTTTCTGCTTCCCTATCATGACGGAGACGCCGAGCCCCTTGTCGCGATTGTGCTCGATCGTCTCGACGGTGCCCTTGCGCACCGTGACGGTCTGCCCGTATCCCTCCGAGACTTCCGCATCGGCCTCGGTGGCGCCTTTCTCCCGCGCGCGCGATAGCGCGTCCGCGACGATGGTGCGCAGCGTGTCGTCATCCAGCGAGAATCGTGCGTTCGGCATCGCGTTGCTCATCGAAATGGGGGTCCGTGCGGAAGGCGAAAGCCGCTATTATACGGGCGCGTCGCAGCCCCCCATGCAAAACACCGACAAGCACGCTGACCAGCACCCCGACAAGCCGAGCAAGACGCGCCGCAAGAAGGACATGCATGCGCTGCAGGCGCTCGGCGCATCGCTGATCGATCTCGCCCCCGCGAAGATTGCGGAAATCGACATGCCCGAGTCGTTGCGTGCTGCCGTCCTCGAAGCGCAGCGCATCAAGAGCCACGAAGGACGCCGTCGCCAGCTGCAGTACATCGGGCGGCTGATGCGCGATGTCGATCCGACCCCGATTCGCGCGAAGATCGACGCATGGCGCGGCCAGTCGCGCGAGGCCACGGCGACGATGCACGCGGTCGAGCGGTGGCGCGATCGCCTGCTCGCCGACGAGGATGCGCTC
>JBAVOG010000760.1:0-2542 GCA_049691875.1 Burkholderiales bacterium
ATCGTCGGTTGCGCCAGCGTCCGCGCGACGTCCTCCGCGGCGCGCGAATTCCATGCGACGAACCGCGCCTTCGCGAAGGCGTCGGCGAACGCCTGCCAGGCGGGTGCGAAATCCGGCCCTACCGCGACCGCCTGCCGCAGTGCTTCGATTGCTCCGTTCTCGTCGCCTGTCTTGCGCAGCGCGAGCCCGAGATTGAACCACCCAGGCGCGTAGCGCCCTTCGACCTCGACGGCCCTGCTATACGCAGCGATCGCGCCCTGGACGTCGCCGGACGCATTCAGCGCCGCACCGAGGTTGTTGTGCCCAACCGGATTGCGCGGGGTCGCGGCGATGGACCGGCGCAGCCACTCGATCGCGGGCCCGAATTCGCCGCGCGCGAGCAGGCAGTTGCCGTAGTTTGCCGCGACGAACGGATCATCCGGGGCGAGATCGACGGCCGCCCGATAAGCAACGAGCGCCGCATCGAGCCGACCGCGCTGCTGGCGGATGATGCCGAGATAGCTGTGCGAGGGCACGCTGCGCGGGTCGAGCGCGATCGCGGCTTCCAGCTCGCGCTCGGCGTCGTCGGCTCTTCCTGCCTGCGCCAATGCGAGAGCGTGGTTGTGCCGGTATGGCGCCTGCCGACCCAGTGCGTCCATCGAGCGGGCGAGCAGATCGAGCCCTTCCTGCGTCCTGCCAACCTGAACGAGGCAGATTCCCAGGTAGTGAGTCGCCACCGCATGGCCGGGAGTCTGCGCAAGAATATCGCGATAGATCTTTTCCGCCTGCGCGTGACGCCCCGCCTTGATCTCATCCGAGGCGCGCGCCAGGAGCGGGCGAAATGGATCTTCGGGCGGTTCCGCGGAGGCAGCCATCCCGCAATTATGCGGGAGACGCGGCCGGCAGCGCTGATCCGCGCGCGGGCCACGTCCGCGAGTGGCCCGAAGATCATGCGGGCCGGTACGCCGGCCTAACGCTGCCTGGTCAGCCGATGCTGTCCGCCGCGGTATCCGTAGTCGTAGCTCTCACCTTGGGCCGGAATGTCGCCGGGAAGCAACGGGCGCTCGGGCAGCGCGTACTCGAGATCGCGGTAGTTGCCCTGCCGGAAGAGCTTGAGCGCAAGCTTGCTTCCCACTTTCAGACCGCGCATCGCAGTCGCCAGCGCGTCGCCGTCGGTCACCTTGACGCCGTTGATTTCGACCACGATGTCGCCGCCGAGGAGAAAGGAGGAACCGCCCAGAGAGAGCTCCATGCTGCCGCCCTGGATTCCGAGCTTGTCGGCCGGGCTGTTCGGCTCGACCGCTTCCACCAGCAGGCCGTCCACCATGGGGATGAGCAGGAGCTTGCGAAGCTCCGCATCGACGATCTGACCGTGAAAGCCGATCCAGGGACGAATCACTCGACCGTTTTCCAGCAGCGTCGGTACGAGCGCTTTCGCAAGATTGGCGGGAATCGCGAAACCGATGTTCTGTGCGTCCGGGATGATGGACGAGTTGATGCCGATCACCTCTCCGCAACGATTGAGCAGCGGTCCGCCGGAGCTGCCCGGGTTGATCGGGGTATCGGTCTGAATCAGCGGTTCCAGCAAGGATAGGGGAGTCTCCGGCAGGAGCCGGTTGAGGCCGCTCACGATGCCGCGTGTCACGGTCTGATCCAGCCCCAGCGGATTGCCGATCGCAATGACTTCCTCGCCGGTCCGCACGCGATCCGAATCGCCGAGCTGCAGCACCGGCAGAGTGCCACTGTCGGGCTTCTCGATTTGGACGACGGCCAGGTCGAAAATCGGATCGGCTCCCACCAGTCGCGCCGGAATGATCGTTCCGTCGCTCAGCGTGACGGTGATCGCCTGCATTCCGAATACCACGTGCGAGTTCGTCAGGATCAGGCCGTTCAGGTCGATGATGAAGCCGGAGCCCAGGACCTGGTTGACGCGATTCTGAAGTCGATAGGGGTTGATCGATTGCGCGGTGATCAACACGACCGCGGGAGCGGCCGACGTGTAGATCTCGGGGATCGAACGCTCGCACTTGGCCGCATCGGCATCCGCCGCGTCGACTTGGTGCACGACGCCGGATGAGAGGCACGTGACTAGAACGATACCGGCGAAACGGAATCGGTGGAGCGAAGCTCGTGCGACGACTCGGCCGACGCGAATGCGCAATGCCACGATGTAGGCGTGCATGCCGGCGATTATCCTCGCTTGCCTCGTGACCGGCTGACGAGCGGCTGCCCCGCCACTTCCCCGGAGGCCCACTCGCCGCGCGCCGGCAAGTGTGAAATTCCTTCTTTCCGGAAGATTCCTGGCCCGAATTTCGCCATGTGGCATGCGTGATGCTGCTCATTCCTTAGGCATTTTGCCGCACGAGGGAGTGGCCCAGCCATGACCAAGCTGCTGATTCGAAAGGGCAACAGAGAGCGTGTGCAATCCGTCGCGGCGCCCGCACAAGCGGACCCCGGCGAAGGACTCGCGAGCACCGCGCTCGGTGACGTCTACCTCCGCCTCGCACCGATGCCGGCGCAGAACGATGCCGCACCTGCGGCCCAACGGAGCTTGCGGGAACTC
>JBAVOG010000761.1:0-1683 GCA_049691875.1 Burkholderiales bacterium
GCGCCAGAGCGAGAAGATTGTGGGTGTGGAGGTGTGAGGTGGGCGGTCTCCCAAGCAGGTGGTCGAATCGCTCTGCGACCTCGCCGACCTGCTCGACCGGCACGAATGGCAACCCCCCCCTGTGGGGCAACTCCAGTGGCGAGGCGATTGGAGCAGTGATGTCGGCGTGAGGCGGGGAGTGGCAGTGGCGGCGCTGTCTCCATGACTTACCCGCTTCCGTAACAGTACAGCGCGGCTCTAGATCCTACATTTAGGCCGCCGCTTCTTGTGGGACCGTGTGGCTTCGGCGTTGCGTCGCTGATAGTAACCGATCACTTCGCTCAGGTGTCGTCGTTCCGGAACGCCTCGGCGTCGGCTGAGCACCTGGCCGCATCGCTGGTTCAATGCCCGGCACACTTGCTCTGCCGTCACTTCTGGGTTTTTCCCCCCGGAGCCGCTGCGTCTGCTCGGCGACAAAACCCAGGACCACCAACGCCATCACCAGATGTCTGACCAGGCCGACGTAGTGCCGGCCCTCGTAGTGCATCAGGCCGGCCTCCTGCTTGGCCAGGCGGAAGGCGTGCTCGATCGTCGCGCGTCGGAAGGCCACCCGCAGCACACGCTCCAGCGGTTCCTCGACGGCATTGGTCACGAAGAACTTCACCTCGCCCGTCGCCTCGTTGATCGCCGTCACCAACTGGTGCCAGCCTTCCGCCGCCCACACGCGTGTACTCCGCGCTCGCCACACTTGATCCGCCACGGTCTTGCGGGCTAGCCGGAAACGCTGCCACTTCTCGGTCTTCGTGCCCGGCTGAAGTTCGTCGGCCCGCCAGGCACGCCCCTCGCTCGAGCGACGCACCGTGAAGTTCACCGGCACCTCGGCCACGAACTTCTGGCCCACCACGCCCAGCACCCACAAGAACGGCACCTTGCTGCCATACCCCTCGTCGAACGTCAGCCAGTCGAAGGACACACCGTTGTCACCCAGTCGCATCCATTGGTCCAACGCGATCCGCCACTTCGCGCGATAGCCGATCTCATCGGGAATCCCAGCGTCGCGGCAGCGATTGCGATCCTCGGCCCACGTTTGGGGGAGATACAAATCCGCGTCGAGCAGGGCCTGAAAGGTCCCCTTCGCCACGCCGATGTGCACCGTAACAATGCCGCTATCAATCTTGCCGACGCAGCCCAAATACTGCCGTTGCACACCGGGCGTCTGCTCACCCCACTTCCGGCAACTCGTCTCGTCGATGACGCCGACGGTGCCAAGCTCATCGTCGGGAAGATCCGCAAGGACCGCGGCCAACCGGCGCTGGAGCAGATCGCGAGCGTGCTCATGGTCCCACGTGGTGGTGGCGAGGAACTCCTGGAGCGTCCGCACGGCCGTGCCGGATTCCAGGGCCATCGGCTCCACCGATTTGCGGGGCATGTCCGAGAGCATTCCCCGACAAAAAGTATCAAAGTGGGCCGCGACACGCTTCTGGGGAAAGCAGCGACCAAACCGCTTGAGATAACCCGCAAAAGCCGGCCCAAGATCGGCAATCTGTTGTTCTGTCATCGACGCCACATAGCATGATCACAGAACCACGCAAGACCGCGCTGTACTGCTAAACAGTCGACTTCCATTGCGAGTGCCATCAGGCACTGGCAGACTTGCCTCGCAAACCCCGACCTCGCAGGAGTGCGCGGGGCCGAGTCTCTGGC
>JBAVOG010000762.1:0-1741 GCA_049691875.1 Burkholderiales bacterium
CGGAAGCGCCCAGTTCGATTGCCGCAGCGGTGCGCGCGCGATCGCGCGCGGGAGTCTGAGGTTCGAGGCCGATGCGAGCCGCACAGGCTGAATCCGCCTGGCTCGGAGCGGCCCAGCGCGGCAGCCCGGCGCTGATCCGATTCATAGTCTGGGTGGCGCTGCGCATCGGGCGACCGGTCGCGCGCGCGATGCTCTACCCAACCGTGGCGTATTTCGTGATCTTCTCGATTCGCCCGCGCCGCGCGTCGCGCGCGTTTCTGGCGCGCGCGCTGGATCGGGCGCCGACGTGGCGCGACGTGTTCCGGCACTACCACACGTTCGCGTCGACGCTGCTCGATCGCGTCTATTTCCTGACCGGCCGCTACGGCGATTTCGAGCTGCGCGTGCACGGCCGCGACTCGGTACTCGCGCTGCTGCGACGCGGACGCGGGGCGGTAATGCTCGGCTCGCACCTTGGCAGCTTCGAGGCGTTGCGTGCAGCGGGCGCGGTCGATTCCATGCCCGACATCAGCATGCTGATGGACAATGCCAACGCGCAGAAGTTGATGCGCATCCTGAACCAGCTCGACCCGGCGCTCGCGGACTCCATCATCAGCCTCGGTGCGCCCGATTCCCTACTGCGGGCAAAGGCACGCATCGACGGCGGCGGACTGGTCGGACTGCTCGGCGATCGACTGCGGCCCGGCGATCGCGCGGTGCCCTGCCCGTTCCTCGGCGCGACGATGTGGTTTCCGCAATCGCCTTTCGTCTTCGCTGCCCTGGTCGACGCGCCTGTCGTGCTGTGCTATGGGCTGCACCGGGGAGACCGTCGCTACGATCTGCACTTCGAGGTGTTCCGCGAGCGCATAGACCTGCCGCGCGCCAGGCGCGTGGAGGCACTCGCCGAGCTGGTGGGCGAGTACGCGTCGCGCCTCGAGCATCACACGCTGGCCGCGCCGTACAACTGGTTCAATTTCTACGACACCTGGGCCGCGCCCGACCACGGGGAGGCGCGCTGAGCGGCCATTTGCGCAGCACCACGGCGAAGTGGCGCTTCGTCCTCGCATGCACGGCCGGCCTCGCGTGCTCCGCGGGTGTCACTGCTGCGGCCCCGTTCACGGCCGAGCAGCTGATGGCAAGTCTCGCGGCGCAGCCCGATTCGGTCGTCGCATTCACCGAGACGCGTCACTCGAGCATGCTGAAGGAGCCTCTCGTGACGACCGGCGAGCTCCGGTTCAAGCCTCCTTCCACACTCGAGCGCCAGGTCACGACCCCATACGCAGAGCGCTACCTCGTCGAGGGCGATCGCGTGACGATCGAGCGTCCCGGGACAGGGGCCCCGCGCACCCTGTCGCTCGCCAGTCAGCCGCTGCTCGCCAATCTCGTCGAAACGATCCGCGCGCTGCTGCGTGGTGACCTGCAAACGCTCAAGCGACTCTATCGGGTCGAGCTGCGCGGCGAGCCCGATAACTGGGCGTTCACGCTGCTGCCTTCGGACCCGGCCATGGTCGAGTTCGTCGCGTCGGTACACGTCAAAGGCCGCGCCGCAGCGCTCACCGAGATGGAGGTCGTCGAGCCGAACGGCGACCGGACGGTCACGCATTTCGCCCGCACGCACGAGGCACCTCGTTGAAGCGTGCCGCGCCGATCGCGGCGTGGCTGGTCTGTCTCGCGGCATGCGCGTGGATCCTGGCCTTTCGCACGAGCATCACTGCCGACCTGACGGCGTTCCTGCCTCGCGCCGCGACACCTGCTCAGGAAC
>JBAVOG010000763.1:0-1736 GCA_049691875.1 Burkholderiales bacterium
GCTCCGGTGGTCGGCAAGGAAATCGTCTGGGTCGACGATCCCATCGAAGCGTTCTTCCTGCAGATCCAGGGATCCGGGCGCGTGCGGCTGCCGAGCGGTGAAACGCTGCGGATCGGGTATGCCGACCAGAACGGCCATCCGTATGCGTCCATCGGTCGTTACCTGGTCGAGCAGGGGGAGCTCACGCTCGACGAGGCCTCGATGCAGGGCATCCAGGCCTGGGCGCGTGCGCATACTGCGCGCGTGGCGGACCTCTTGAATCAGAATCCCAGCTACGTCTTCTTCCGCGAGCTCCCGCCGAACGACGTCGGCCGGGGAGGCGGTGGAACCGCCGAGTACGTGGGTCCGATCGGAGCGTTGGGAGTGCCGCTCACCGCGGAGCGCTCGATCGCGGTCGACCGCCGCTACGTGCCGCTCGGCGCGCCCGTGTATCTCGCGACGACGCGGCCGAACTCGGATGAGCCGCTCGAGCGGCTCATGATCGCGCAGGACACCGGCGGGGCGATTCGTGGGCCGGTACGTGCTGATTTCTTCTGGGGCACCGGCCGCGAAGCCGGCCGTCTCGCCGGCCGCATGCGCCAGACCGGCTCGATGTGGGTGTTACTGCCGAACGGTTATCCGGTTCCCGGCCAGATCCCGCCGGATCGCTGACCGCAGCGGTTGCTCGCCGCGGTCGTCGATACCCGTCAACGAGACGTCTCGTCCAGTATCGCCGAGAGCTGCTCAGGATTTCGCGCACCCTTCACGCGCCGGCCGTCCTTGAAATAGATCGTGGGCGTCGAGTTCACCCTCAGCTTGCGTCCGAGCTCAAGATTCTTGTCGATCGGCGTCGCGCAGTTCGCCGCCGTTTCCGGCACCTTGCTCTTCAGCGAGAGGTTGAAATACGCCGAGGACGGATCCTTCGAGCACCAGATCGCATCGGAATGCTTGCGCAGCTCGGGACGAATCACGGGATAGAGGAAAGTGTAGATGGTCGCGTTCGTGACCTGCTGGAGAGCGGTGTCGAGCTGTCTGCACGCCGGGCAGTGGGGATCGGAAAATACGGCCATGACCCGGGAGCCGTCGCCGCGCACGGTCTTGACCGCCTGGTCCAGCGGCAGGTCGCTCCACTTGAGCGGCACGGTGGTGAGCTTCTCGACCCGCTGCTCCGTGAGATCGATGCGCGTGCGCGCGTCGATCACGCGCCCGATGAAAAGATAGTCTGCGTTCTCGTCGGTGTAGACGATCTCGTCTCCGACAAGGATCTCGTACAGCCCGCCAAACTGGGTCTTGGTGACTTTTTCGACTTTCACCCCCTGATGGCGCGCCTCGAACGCGCGCCTCACCGAGGCCTCGTCCGCGAGCGCGGGCAGCACCGTGCCGAGCAGGGTCAATGCGGCCGCCAACAACATCACGTGTTTCATTCAGGATCCTTTCCGGCCAGAGTTTCTCCCCGGCATGGTTCAGCCCAGCGCCTGGCGCACGAGCAGATTCTTCAAGACCGGCATTCGCTCGGTTAAGTTCAATCCCATGTTCCGGATACCGGAAATAAGGCTTCCGTGGGCAGTAAAGAGGCGCTGCAAGCCGTCGGTGACCCCACGCATCGCCAGGATCGCTTCGGCCCGCGACCGCTCGAACCGGCGCAGCAGCGCGAGCTCGCCACATTCCCTGGACCCCTCGCGGGCACGTAGCACATCGGCGAGGGTGCGCGCGTCGGCGAAGCCGAGGTTCACGCCCTGCCCTGCCAGCGGATGCAC
>JBAVOG010000764.1:0-4213 GCA_049691875.1 Burkholderiales bacterium
ACCCGGAGCGCATGGCGCGCGGTCGCGAGCTGGCGAAGCAGCATCGCTGCGGCTTCTGTCACGGCTCGGAATTCCTCGGCGGCGAGCAGATGCCTCCGTTACGGCATCAACGCGAAGACTACCTGCTGAAGGCGCTGCGCGACTACAAGCGACAGAAGCGCATCGGCCTCCGGGCGGCCATGGCCGAAGTGCTCCAACCCGTCACCGACGCAGATCTCGTCGACCTCGCGCACTACATGTCACACGTCGACCCCTGACACGCACGCTACGCCTTCGGTGCAACCGATACCCCGCCGACACCGAAGCGCTTGATTGCATCCGCGACGATTCCGGTCGCCTTGATGTCCTCGGCGAATTCACGCAGATACGCCGCGGCGTGATCGCGTCCTTTCGGGGTGCCGATCGATTGCTGAATCGCGGTGAAGCGGCCGTCCAGCAGCCGCGAGCCGGGCAGCTTCTGTGCGTCGGCGAGCAGGCGCGGCTTGAGACCCGAGAGAGCATCGAGCTTCTCGTCGACGAACAGCTTGAACGACGCGTCGATGCCCTGAGTGCGCACCAGCTCGGCGTTCTTCAGCGTGCGCGTGAGGTAGAGATCGTAGGCGCTTTTCGCGGACGTCGCGATGCGCACGCCCTTCCGATCCACGTCGGCGATCGTGCGAATCGGGGAGGCGTCGGGTACGAGATATGTCGCCTCGATTTCGAGGTACGCCGAAGCGAAGGCGATCTCGTTCGCGCGTGCGGGCTCGATCGCGAGGAACGCGACATCCCATTCGCCCGCCCGCACGGCTTCGGCGAGCTTTCCCGCCGCATCGTAGCGGGTGTACGAGATCGGAACGCCTATGCGTCTCGCAAGCTCACGGGCGAGATCGGGCGCGATGCCGCGCGGCTCGCCGTCCGGTCCGTCCGTGCCCACGAGCAGGAAGTTCTGGTAGTTGAGGCCGACTCGCAGGGTCCCGGAAGGGGCGAGATCGGCGCGAACGGCTTGCGATACCTGAGCTGTCATTGCGGGGCTCCTGGGGTTGGCCGGCGGCGAGTGCCGAATGTTCCAGAAAGGGCGGCAGTTTAAACCGCGGCGGACAATGACGTCCCGGCTCACGCGAAACTCCTCATGTGCTAACGTTGCGAGGCGCAACGAGTTCACTGCAGGAAAGCGATCGGAGGTGTGCAATGCCGGAACCAGGCCGCGGATTCATCGGACGTTGGTGGTCGCGCCTCACGTCGCCGAGCGCCCGGTGGTCGGTCCTCTCGCTCACGGTCCTGGGTGTCCTGATCGGCGCCGTCGCGGTCATCGGCACGCAGGTAATGGTCGCCAAGACGGGAACCAACGAGTTCTGCGGCACGGCGTGCCACTCGATGCAATGGGTCCATGCGGAGTACAAGCAGAGCACCCACTTCGCGAACCGGTCGGGCGTCCAGGCGGGATGCCACGATTGCCACATTCCGCACGAGTATCCCGAGCTCCTCTGGTACAAGGCACAGGCCGGCGTTCGCGACGTGATCGGAGAAATGCGTGGCGTGATCGCCACGGAGGAACAGTTCAAGAAGTCGCGCACCAAGCTCGCCGAGCGCGTGTGGGCCGAATTCAAGACCAACGATTCGGCGAACTGCCGGACGTGCCACGACTTCACTCCCGAGGTCATCGCCGCGCAATCCGAGAAGGCGCGGACCCGCCACCAGAACCGCCAGAAGGACGGGAAGACGTGCATCGACTGCCACACGGGCGTCGCGCATGCGGATCCGGAATGACGGAGTGCTCGGGGCTTTCCTAGCGTACGCCGACGCGCGGCGCGTCCTCCGGAATGGTCCAGCCTCCGCCGAGCGCCCGGTAGGTGCTCACGGAAGCCTGCAGTCGCGAGCGGCGTGACTGCGCGAGCTGATCCTCCGCCTGAAAGAGCGTGCGCTGCGCATCCAGCACCACCAGCAGATCGTCGGCGCCGGCGCGATAGCGCACCTCGGCGAGCCTGAGCGATTCCCGGGCCTCGCTCCGGTACTCGACCTGCAGCGCCTCCTGCTGCGCGTTGCGGCTGATGGCGACGAGCGCGTTCTCGACATCGGCGAACGCCGCGAGAATGGCGCGACGGTAGGTCTCGACGAGCTCACGCTCGCGCGACTCTGCGCCTTCGACCTCGGCCTTGCGCCGCTCGCCGTCGAAGATCGGCTGAGCGAGCGCCGCCGCCGCAGTGACGATCGTCGCGGGATTTCCGAACGCGAACAGCGCGCCGCTTGCCAGTCCGACCGAACCCGACAACGTGACGGACGGCAGTAACTCGGCCCGAGCCACCGCGAGATTGGCGTTGGCTGCGAGCAGTTGCGCTTCCGCCGCCGCAATGTCCGGTCGCCGGATCAGGAGGCTCGCAGGCAATCCGGGTGCAATTTCGGGGATCGCCAGGGCGACGACAGACGTCCCTGCCACATCGAATCCTGCAGGCGTGCGGCCGATGAGAATTGCGAGCGCGGACAGCGTCTGGCGCTCCTGCAGTTCGAGCGGCGGGATCGTGGCCCGTTGCGACACGGTCGCCGCCCGCTGGCGCACCAGATCGAGCGGTGTCGCCGCGCCGTTGCGCACGCGCGACTCGACGACCGCCAGAACCCGCTCGGCTGTGGCGACGTTCGCGCGTGCCAGCGCCAGCCGGTCGCGCAGCGACAGGAGATCGAAATACGCGGTCGCCACTCCGGAGACAAGCGTGAGCCGTGCGGTTTCGAGGTCGTAGCGCGATGCACGGAGCGAGGATTCGGCCGATCGGACGCCGCTCGACAGTCTGCCCCACAGATCGATCTCGTAGCTCGCGTTCAACACCGCGTTGGTGGTGTCGACATTGATTGCCGGCCCCTGGTCGGAATGCGTGTCGCGGCGGACGCTGGCGACGCCCAGGTCGAGCGTCGGAAACAGCGATGCGCCCGAGACGCGGACCTGGGCCTCGGCCTGCTTGACGCGCTCGCTCGCCACTGCCAGATCCGGGCTACCCGCCAGTGCGGCAGCGATCAGGTCGGCGAGCTCGGCGGAATTGAATGCCCGCCACCAGTCCAGGGGCACAGTGGCTTGAGTGGCTTGAGTGGTTTGCGTCGCGTCGCGCCATGCATCGGGCACCGTGACGGCCGGCTGCGGCGGAGCGCTCGTCGTCGCGCAGCCCGCCAGCAGTATGGTCGTGATGAGGCAGAAGCGTCGCATGGCCAGACTCAGTCCGCTGCCAGCGCGATGACCGGATCGAGACGCGCTGCCTTGCGGGCCGGCATGAATCCGAACACGAGCCCGGTCAGGAACGCGCAGCCGAACGCAATCGCCACGGGGCCGAACGAGAACTCGATCGGCCGGCCGAACCAGCCGATCAACGCCGCAGCGCCCAGCCCGACACCGACTCCGATCAGGCCGCCGAGTCCGGATACGAGCAGCGCCTCGCCCAGAAACTGCTGGAGAATGTCGCGCATCCGTGCCCCGGTCGCCATGCGGATGCCGATCTCGCGGGTGCGCTCGGTCACGTTCACGAGCATGATGTTCATCACGCCGATGCCGCCGACCAGCAGCGAGATCGCTGCAATCGAACCAAGCAAAACGGTGAGCGTGTTCTGCGTCTCTTCCGCGGTCTGGATGATCGAGGCCATGTTGCGGATCTGGAAGTCCGTGGCGCGATGACGCTCGGCAAGCAGCGTGTTGACCGACTCCTGCGTTTCATCGATGCGCGCCACGTCGTCGACCGCCACCGTGATGTTGCGCAGATGGCGCTGGCCCAACAAACGCAATCCGCCGGTCGTGAACGGAACGACGAGCGTGTCGTCCTGGTCGGCGCCCCACGGCGTCGCGCCGCGTGCGTCCATCACGCCGATGACCTGGAACAGCACGTTGTTGATCAGCACGTACTGGCCGATCGGATCGACATCCGCCGGGAACAGGTTCTTGACGACCGTCTGACCGAGCACCACGACGGCCGCATAGCTGCGCACATCGGCGTCGGAAAAGAAGGTTCCGCGGGCCGCAGGCCACGCACGCGCATAGGGATAGGCCGCGCTCGTCGCCAAGATCTGGGTCTGGTAGTCGGCGTTGCCGAATCGGACGGTTGCGCCCCCGTTCATCTCGGGAACGGCCGCGAGAACGTTGGGCACCTCGGTGATCGCATCGGCGTCCTCGGGCACCAGCGTCGCGATGCTTCCGCCCTGCCCGCGCTGGTTGGGCGCCCCGGGCCGCACCAGCAGCAGGTTCGTGCCCAGCCCGCTGATG
>JBAVOG010000765.1:0-7530 GCA_049691875.1 Burkholderiales bacterium
GCCCCGAAGCGCCTGCGGCGCACATTGCGCCGGCGTTGAACCTGCGCGCCGATTACTCCGACACAGGCCCCAGCCACTCCACGCGGTAGAGGTCGAGGCGACGATCACGGAATGTCCGGACCGAGCCCTCGTCGCGCAGCCGCCGCAGTTTCTCGAGATCCACGTCGGCCACGAGCACCGTCTCCGTGTCGGGCGTGCTCTCCGCGACGACCGCGTCGTGCGGAAAGGCGAAGTCCGAAGGTGAGAAGATCGCCGACTGCGAATAGTGGATGTTGACGTTCTCCACCCGCGGCAGGTTTCCGACACTGCCCGAGAGGATGACGTAGCACTCGTTCTCGATCGCCCGCGCCTGAGCGCAGCGCCGCACCCGCTGGTAGCCGTTCTTGGTCTCGGTCCACGACGGGGTGAACAGGATCTGGACGCCGCGGTCCGCGAGCACCCGTCCAAGCTCGGGAAACTCGACGTCGTAGCAGATCAGGATGCCGATGGTGCCGGCGTCGGTGCGGAAGTGACGCAGGACGTTGCCGCCCTCCAGTCCCCACAACCGCTTCTCGACCGGCGTGATGTGAATCTTCCGCTGAGTCTCCCGCGTGCCGTCGCGGCGGAACAGGTAGGCTTCGTTGTAGAGTCGCCCGTCCTCCACCACCGGCATGCTGGCGCCGACGATGTTCACGTTGTGGCGCACCGCCATGCCCTGCATCGCCTCGACGATCTGCGGCGTGAACTCGGCGATCTTGCGCATGGCTGCTGCCACGTCAGTCTGTTCCACGAGCCCCATCAGGGCGACATTGAAGAGCTCCGGGAAGACCGCGAAATCGCTCTTGAAATCGGCGACCGACTCGACGAAGTACTCGACCTGCTGCAGCAGGTCCTCGACGGATTCCACCTGGCGCAGGCGCCACTGCACGACGCCGATGCGCGCCGATTCCTTCTGCGCACCGACGACCGGCTTCGCGCGCCGCTCGTAGTACATGTTCTCCCACTGGATCAGCGTGGCGTAGTCGAGCGAGGCTGCGTCGCCCGGAAGGTAGCCGCGAATCACGCGCCGTACGTGGAAGTCGTTCGAGAGTTGGAAGGAGAGCACGGGGTCGTGCGCCTTCTTGCTTCGCACGGCCTCCACGTACTGCTGCGGGGTCATCCGGTCCGCGTAGTCCTTGTACCCGGGAATGCGACCTCCGGCGATGATCGCGCGCAGGTTGAGCTGTTTGCAGAGCTCTTTGCGCGCGTCGTAGAGCCGCCGTCCGAGGCGCATCGAACGGTAGTCTGGGTCGACCACGACTTCCGCACCGTAGAGCACGTCGCCGTCCGGATCGTGCGTGGTGAAGTACGCGTCGCCCGTGATCTCGCCGTAGGAATGCGCGTCGCCGTAACGATCGTAATCGACGATCAGCGAAAGCGCTGCGGCGACGATGCGGCCGCGGTCCTCGATGCCGATCTGACCCTCCGGAAAGCGGCTCAGCATCGACTCGAATTTTTCCCTCGACATTGCGCCGCCGAACTGACCTCCCATGGACGCATAGACGCGACCGGTGATGCTGCGCATGGACTCGTAGTCGTCGGGCCGCAGGTTACGCAATCGCAGCCGGTGGCGGCTGCGAGTGGCCTTCTTGGCGCGCTGCGACACTGCGTCCACCGTGGCCCCCTCGGCCACCTGGGCGTGCTTTGTCCGTCCCGTCACGCTTCCCTGCCCCCAATGCTATAATAGATTGATTATAAACTGTTTCTCGATCAAGCGGCGCCGAGAATCCGCTGGTACAGGGGCCGGTCGACATTGCCGCCCGACGCGATCAGCCCCACGCGCTTGCCTGACCAGCGCCCACTTTCCTTGAGCGCGGCGGCCAGCGGAGCTGCGCCCGCCCCCTCGACGACGTTGTGCGTGTCGGTGAAGTAATGGCGCATCGAGTCCTCGACTTCGGCATCGCTCACTTCCACGATCCGCTCGGCGCCGGTATAGATCATCTCGAGGGCTTCCGGCACGGGCACCCGCACCGCCATACCGTCCGCAACCGTGTCGGCGCTCGACGTCTCGATCGGACGGCGCTCTGCGAACGAAAGCGCGTAGGCGTTGGCATTCGTCGCGACCACCCCGATGATCTGCGTGGCGATGCCGAGCGCATCGCGTGCGCTGATCAGCCCGCAGATACCGCTTCCGCAACCGATCGGCACGTACACGGCGTCGAGCGGCGGGGCGCCACGAAAGAGCTCGAGCGCATAGCTTGCGACTCCGGCAACCAGCTCACGCCGGAACGGTCCCACGAACTCGAGATCCTCGCCGGCGGCTAGCTCGCTGGCACGCACCCGCGCATCGTCGAAGTCCCGCCCGTGTTCGATCAACTCGGCACCGAGCGCGCGCATCGCCGCGTTCTTCTCGCGGCTGTTGCCGTGCGGCACCAGGATGACACACCGCGTGCCTGCGCGCGCACTGGCGTACGCGAGGCTCTGGCCATGATTGCCGCGCGTCGCGCTGATGACGCCTCGGAATCCCCGACGATTGCGCAACGCTTCGAGCAGCACGAGCCCGCCACGCACCTTGAACGCGCCTATCGGTGAGTGGTTCTCGTGCTTGACCCATATCTCGAAGCCGGCGCGCACATTCAACAGCGGCCAGCTGTACTGCGGCGTTTGCGGCATCACGCCGTGCACCACTTCCGCCGCACTTTCCATCTCCACCAGTTCGAGTCGCTGCAAAGCCATCACCTCCTGATCGGCATCTTACGCGCACGCCGCATGACGCCAGAGGACATTCGCCGCACCGGAAAACCGGGCGCGCGGTGCCCTGTTAAGCTTCCGGCTTCATTCGGAGCCGATTCGTCCATGGCCGATATGACCACTGCCGTCGAGCCGCGCGCACTCCTCGAATTCACCGCGAAGATGTGGGATGCAGAGATTGTCCCGCAGCTCGTCGAGTACGTCCGCGTTCCCGCAAAGTCGCCCCATTTCGACCATGACTGGGAGTCGAGCGGACATATCGAGACGGTCATTCGCATGGCCGAGCAGTGGTGCCGCGCCCGACCGGTCGCCGGCATGACACTCGAGGTCGTGCGCCTGCCGAAGCGCACGCCGCTGCTCTTCTTCGAGATACCGGGTGCAGTCGACCGCACGGCGCTGCTCTACGGTCACCTCGACAAACAGCCGGAGATGGCGGGATGGCGCGACGGGCTCGGGCCCTGGACGCCCGTCCTGGAGAACGGAATGCTGTACGGCCGGGGCGGCGCGGACGACGGCTACGCCGTGTTCGCGTCGCTCGCGGCGATCCTCGCCGTGCGGGATCAGGGCGTGCCCCACGCGCGCTGCGTCGGCATCATCGAGTGTTGCGAGGAAAGCGGCAGCTACGATCTGCCCGCATACCTCGAGTTGCTCGCGCCGCGCATCGGTGACGTCGACTTCGTGATCGGGCTCGACTCGGGTTGCGGAAACTACGATCAGCTGTGGGTGACGACCTCGCTCCGTGGCATCGCCGCCGGAACACTGACCGTGGAGGTCCTTTCGGAAGGCGTGCATTCCGGCGACGCGAGCGGCATCGTGCCGTCCTCGTTCCGTGTTGCGCGCACGCTGCTCGACCGCCTGGACGATGTGCGCACGGGGACCGTCATTCCAGGCGAATTTCACTCCGGGATTCCGGCTGAGCGGGTCGATCAGGCGCGCGCCGCGGGCGCAATTCTGGGAGACATGACTTGGAAGAAGTTTCCGTACGCGGGCCGCACGCGTCCAATGACCGACGATCCGGGCGAAGCCGTGCTGAATCGCACGTGGCGCCCGGCTCTGTCCATCACCGGCGCCGAGGGGCTCCCGGCGATCGCGGATGCCGGCAATGTACTCCGCCCCCGGACCGCGCTCAAGCTCTCGCTGCGCCTGCCGCCGACGGTGGATGCCACAGTCGCGACGCGCGCGATGAAACGAATCCTCGAAGCCGATCCCCCGCACGGCGCGAGCGTCTCTTTCCAGGCGGATCAGTCCGCCACGGGATGGAATGCGCCGCCCACGGCTGCCTGGCTGAGGAACGCCCTCGAGAACGCATCGCAGGCCTGCTATGGTCGGCCTGCCGCCTTCATGGGCGAGGGCGGAACGATTCCGTTCATGGGCATGCTGGGAGAATCGTTCCCGGAAGCGCAGTTCCTGATCACCGGGGTGCTCGGTCCGAAATCAAACGCTCATGGACCCAACGAATTCCTTCACATTCCCTACGCGAAGCGACTCACCGCCTGCGTCGCCCACGTCCTCGCCGCGCATGGCGCGCGTGATTCATAGATTCCCCTACGCACCAACCGCCCATCGAATCTCGGAGATTCCGTCCATGCAATCCTGGGAGCTAACCCGACAGCCGCAAACCGGCGACACCGTGCTCACCGAGCGTGACGGCGCGGTCGCGATCGTCACGCTCAACCGGCCGAAGAGCCTCAATGCGCTCAATTTCGAGCTTGCCGACGCGCTCGGCGATGCAATGCATGCGCTCGAAGCGGACCCGGCGGTGCGCTGCGTGATATTGCGCGGGGCGGGCGGCCACTTCATGGCCGGCGGCGATATCGACACCTTCGCGGCCGACCTCGATGCCGAGGTGCACCGGCGCGCCGCAGGGTTCCGGCACGGCATCCACGCAGCGCATGCGGCCATCATCGCGATGCGACGGATGCCGAAGCCAGTGATCGCGAGCGTGGACGGCGCCGCGGCCGGCGCGGGACTGTCGTTTGCCCTGGCCGCCGATTTCGCCGTCCTTTCGGACCGGGCCTATCTGGTGAGCGGCTACCTGCAGCTCGGCACGACGCCCGACTGCGGAATGACTTTCACCCTTCCACGCGTGCTCGGCACGCGCAAGGCGATGGAGCTGCTCATGCTCCCGGAGCGGATCGACGCACCGACGGCGCTCGCGCTTGGGCTCGCCAATCGCGTCGTGCCGGCCCCGGACCTCGCGGCCGAAACCCTGCAGCTCGCGCGTCGGCTTGCGGCCGGTCCCACCCTCGCGTTTGGCGAGCTCAAGCGCCTGATGCGCGAGAGCGCCCATAACGGCCTCGACGCGCAGCTCGCGGCGGAAATCGAGTCCTTCGGCGCCTGCGCGGTGACCGAAGATTTCAAGGAAGGCGTTCGCGCTTTCGCGGCCAAGCGACCGCCGCGATTCGCAGGACACTGAGCGCGCACTGGTGCGCATACGTGATGCGCTCGCCTTAGCCAGCGAGGCCGGTCTGCCGTAAGCTTGCACGCGGATGGGGAACGTGCCCATGCCTTGATCTGGAGAGCCGGTGGGAGAAGCGCGGTCGTCGCCGGAGTTGTCCCGGCAAAGCGCGAGAGCCGCGAGACGGCATCGTGTGCAGTCTGGTCGCCGTCGCTTCCTCGTCGTTGCCGCGCTTGCATTGCTCGCAGGTTGCACACGCGAGATCAGGATTCCGGACGCGGCGCCAACGACCGGCCACCGGCCGCCCCCGCGCGCCCGCGAGCTCCATGCCTCCGATTTCGCGAAGACGGACATCGACAGTGCGATCGAAATCCACCTCCAGGAGAGCCTCGCCTCGGCCCGCCTCCTCACCGACAAGCTCTATCGGCGCAATCCGCGCGAATGGCGCATCGGCGGCTATGCCAGCCGCGAGGCAGCGGTCAATCGCGCGTTCGATCCGAGATTCGAATGGCGTTTTCCGGAGCTCGGCAACGCACGCGGAACGGACGCGCTGAATATCGCATTCCAGCCCGAGTTCGGCGGCGACCGCGTCTTTGCGTTCGGTGTCGGACTCGGCAGCATGATCATGCAGGCATACGGAAACCAGACCGAATTTTTTCTGCTCGATCGAATCGATCCGCAAAAGCTCTACAACGCGGCACGCAACATCGAAGTCGCGGCATGGAAGCTCTCCATCACGCACGACGCAGACGGGCGTCCGATGCTGCTCTCGAACGAGATCGGCGCTGACGGTGTGCAGAACCTGAGCTTCGAACGTGAGATCGGCAAGCTGATCGCCTATCAGGACACCATTGCGAGGGTCGTCGCCGAGCGCACCAATCGGACGATCCGCTTCGTCGTGCATGGCGTTGCGCTCAAGGCCTTCCTGCCGATCTGACGACCGCCCGAGCCGCTACTCGTTCTGGTCGCGTGCCTGCCAGCGCGCGAGCGCGGCGATCACCAGCTGCTCGACGTCTTCCCATGAACTCGCGCGCGGCGGCGGAAGGTGACGGTTGGTCGAGTTGACGACGATGATCGTTTCGTGGCCTTCGCTGCGCAGCGCCTCGATGTTGTCCGGGCTGTCTTCGACGTAGAGATCCGCGCCGACCGCCGCCTTGTCGCGCATGAAGCAAAGGTCCCAGTAGGGAATCCCGAGGTGCTCCAGCCATTCGATGGTCTGCTGGACGGCCTCCTGATGGAACCAGGGAATGTAGAGGCGATGCGTGATGATGCGGATGCGGATGTGGCGCGCCGAGAGCCGGCGCAATGCCGCGGGCGCTCCGGCCACCGGCGAAAGGCTCTTGAAGAGCCCGCGCTGCTTGACGGCAAAACGGTGCAGCGCATCGTAGCCGCCGCTGCGATCGAGCTTCCACTCCGGAAATCCGTAGGTGACTTCCTCGGTCAGCGTCTCGACCGGTACGCCCAGCCACTCGGCGGCAATCGGGCGGAGACCCTTCATGAAGTCGGCGACGACGCCATCGAGATCGACCGCCAGCACGAATCGTTGCGCTGTACGCGCGCGGCGCTCGTTGTCAATCAGCGTCAAGCTCATTCAGTCCCCCGGGGTCCGCTGGGACCGCGTGCGATCAGGCGGGCGACGCGGCGCTCCCGATCCCTTTCGCCGCACGGCGGCCCACGAGCGCCATGATCACGCACGACCAACCGTTGATGATCAACTCGATCGCGACGAACAGCCCGATCACCCACAGGCCGCTCACCGGCCAGCTCGCGAAGATCATCAGGCCGAGCGCGATCGACAGAATCGCACCGAACAGCAGCCAAAACCAGCCGGGCGCGCCCTTCGCCTGAATCCCCATCACGACCCGGAAGATACCCGACGCAACGAGCATCGCCGCCACGACCAGTGTGAGCGCGACCGAGCCGCCGACGGGGTCGCCGAGGAGAATGATGCCGCCCACGACGTAGAGCAGCGCGATCAGCACGTGCCAGAACGTGCTCTTCCAGCCGGAATGCCGGAAAGCGTCGAACAGCTGGAACACGCCGCCGACCAGCAGCATTGCGCCGAAGAAGGTCACGGAAACGACGGTGAGCATGGTGGTCATTCCGAGACCGATCATTCCGAGAACGATCGATACGATGCCCAGCGCGAGGAGCCACCTCCAGCCCTTCCCGATGGCCGCGGCGATCAGGCCAACTTGTGCCCTTTGCGCGGGAGTAAGGTTGTCGGCTCTTTCAGCCATTTGCGACCTCCTTTCGCGTGGGATTCAGCTGATTGGTTGCGGTCGCGCCGAGTATAGCAGCGGATCTCGACGCGCCGATCGACCCGCGTCGGATCAGATCGTCGCGGTTTGCGTGCCGTCCACCGGCAGTTCGACGACGAAGCAGCTGCCGCCACCCTCGCGCCCCTCGCAACGCACCTCGCC
>JBAVOG010000766.1:0-27203 GCA_049691875.1 Burkholderiales bacterium
GGGCGTGCGTGCATTCGATCCGCGCACGTCGCAGCGGAGCTTCACGCTGGCGAGCGCGTTCGGCATCGAGGTACTCGTAGGCGCCGCGGTGGTGAATTGGGTGCGTCGAGTCGCGCCCGGCGTGACGGTTCGCGGCGTGACCGTGGTCGAGCGGCAGCGACTGTGGCCCGACCTGCGGGACGGAATCGTCGATATCGCCGCCGATTTCATTCCGCCGCGCGATGATCGATTCACGTCGGAGCGGGTGATGCAGGCGGAGGCGGCTGTCATCGTCCGCAAGGGTCATCCGCGCATCCGCTCCCGGCTGACGCTCGCCGGGTATCTCGCGGAGGAGCATGTGGTGTTGTCCCGCCAAGGGATGACGGACATGCGTCTCGAGGGGGCCGAGCCGCTCCTGGCGCTCGATCGCAAAGTTCTGCTGGAAGTGCCGAGCGCGCTTTCGATCGCGCTGGTGGTCAGCCAGAGCGATCTCGTCGGCGTGCTCGGACGCAGGCTGGCCGAGGCGCTGGCTCCTCAGCTCGGATTGAAGATCCTGCCGCTGCCCCTAAAGCTCCCGCTATTTCCGGCCTACCTCGTCTGGCACCGGAGCCGGGACGCGGACCCCGGGCACCGCTGGCTTCGGCGGGGCATCAAGGAAATATTTGGAAAGCTCTAGTTTGGCGTCCGGGCGCCACGTCACGCGGGCCGCCCCGCGATTCGGCGATCCACGGATAATTCGGGCTGACCGGATACTGACCAGACGGAGCATCCCCATGAAACCGAAAAACGCCTTCTACGCCCAGTCGGGCGGCGTCACCGCCGTGATCAACGCCAGCGCTGCGGGCGTGATCGAAACCGCGCGCAAGCACAAGTCGAAGATCGGTAAGGTCCTTGCGGGTCGCAACGGCATCATCGGAGCGCTCACGGAGGACCTGATCGACACCAGCCGGGAAAGCGCGCGATCGATCGCCGCGCTCAAGCACACGCCCGGAGGGGCGTTCGGATCCTGTCGCTACAAGCTGAGGCCGTTGGAGAAGGACCCCACCCAGTATGAACGCCTGATCGAGGTCTTCAAGGCACACGATATCGGTTACTTTTTCTACAACGGCGGAGGCGATTCCGCCGACACGTGCCTGAGAGTCTCGCAGCTCGCGGAAAAGCTCGGTTTTCCGCTCCAGGCGATCCACGTACCCAAGACCGTGGACAACGACCTCCCAATCACCGACAACAGCCCCGGGTTCGGTTCGGTCGCCAAGTACGTGGCCGTCTCCACGCGCGAGGCGACGCTCGATGTTGCCTCCATGGCACTCACCTCTACGAAGGTGTTCATCCTGGAAGTGATGGGCCGGCACGCGGGGTGGATTGCCGCCGCGGGCGCCATGGCATCGAGCCCGGAGCTCGAGCAACCGATCCTGATCCTGTTCCCCGAGGTGCCGTTCGACCAGGCGAAATTCCTGGCGCGCGTCGACGCTGCGGTAAAGGTGCACGGGTATTGCTCCGTGGTGGTGTCCGAGGGCGTGAAGGGTCCGGACGGAAAATTCCTGTCCGATCAGGGCCTGCGCGACGCTTTCGGTCACGCGCAGCTCGGCGGCGTCGCCCCCGTGGTGGCCAGCATGATCAAGAATGCGCTCGACCTCAAGTACCACTGGGCGGTCGCCGACTACATGCAGCGGGCTGCGCGCCACATCGCATCGAAAACCGACGTCGCGCAGGCCTATGCGACGGGCAAGGCTGCCGTCGAGTTTGCGTTGAAGGGCCAGAATTCGGTGATGCCCACCATCCAGCGAACTTCCGACAAGCCCTACAAGTGGAAGGTCGGCATGGCCTCCCTGGACAAGGTGGCGAACGTCGAGAAGATGATGCCTGCGGATTTCATCACCTCCGACGGCTTTGGCATCACCGAAAAATGCCGACGCTACCTCGCACCGCTGATACAGGGCGAGGACTATCCGCCGTATCGCAACGGGTTGCCGGATTACGTGCGCCTGAAAAACGTCGCCGTGCCGAAGAAGCTCGCGGCGTCGTTCAAGATCTGAGCCGGGCAGGGATCAAGATCCATGGACGAAATTGCCCGACGACTGCTCGACGCAGCTGCGCAACGCCGACCCGTCGAACCCTTCTCCCGCACCGTGCCCGGATTCGACATCGCGCGCGCCTACGCCATCACCGCGGCCCTGCATCAGGAGCGCGTCGCGCGCGGTGCACGGCCGATCGGTCGCAAGATCGGCTTCACGAACCGGACCATCTGGGCGGAGTACGGTGTCTACGAGCCGATCTGGGGCTACGTCTACGACACGACGGTGCAGTTCGCGGAAGAACCGACGGCTACGGTCGGGGTCGGACAGCTCGCGGAGCCACGCATCGAACCGGAAATCATCCTGCACTTTCGTGAGACCCCGCGCGCGACGCGCGACGAGGCGACGATCCTCGCGTGCATCGACTGGATCGCGCACGGATTCGAGATCGTGCAGATCCCGTTTCCCGACTGGAAGTTCGAGGTCGCCGATACCGTCGCGGTGAACGGCCTGCACGGCGCACTCGTGGTCGGGCCTCGGATCCCGGTTGCCGGCATCGCCGACTGCGCTCGCAAGCTGCGCAATTTCACCATCGCGCTGCACAACGACGGGACTGTGCGGGCCGAAGGGGGCGGCGCAAACGTGCTGGATACGCCGCTCCTCGCGATGGCGCACCTGCTGGAGCTGCTGCGCGGCCTGCCGCAATTCGCGCCGGTCTCGGCAGGTGAGATCGTCACGACCGGGACGCTGACTGCGGCGCTCCCCGTGCACCCCGGCGAGACGTGGAGCACGCGGCTCGCGGGCATCGAGTTGCCCGGCCTGAAGCTGACCCTCACGTAGCCATACGATCTCGGGGGACCCTGGCAACGCCCTGTTCCGTGTGGTAGCTTGCCGCGATCCCGCCGAATCCCCCCGGAGCAGATTCAGATGACACCCAATCGCGGCCTCACGATCCATTTCAACGATGGAACTTCCCTCACGATCGAGTTCCCAGAGCAAGCCGCGAACGAGTATGCGCGAACCATCATGCAGGAGGAGATTCTCAAGCGGCGAATACTCACGGTTGAGGCGGAAGGGGCGCTGCTCTACATCCCCTTCGAGAACATCAAGTACCTGACGGTCTTTCCCGGGCCGGAACAAGCGCCGAAGTTTGCGATACGCGGCGCGTCGATTGCGAGCTGAAGCGTCGCGCCGCACAAGGCAGCACACACGCCCATGGTCGCCCGAATGCCCAGGAAAACGCCCAGGAAATCGCCACGTGCGGTCTCGCATGCGCCCGCTCGAAAGGCCGCTGCGTCCCGCGAGTCGGCCGAATCGCGCTCATCGCTCGAGACGCTGAGGCAGGACCTCGTCGCCGCGAACCGGATTCTTGCGCACTACGGCGTGCTGGACGCATACGGTCACGTCAGCGCGCGACATCCCGCCGACGCTGGCCGGTTCCTGATCTCCCGGTCGCGGGCGCCGGAACTCGTCACGCCGGCCGATCTGATGATCCTCGATCTGGACAGCAATCCGGTCGACGGGGACGTCAGGCAGCCGTATCTCGAGCGGTTCATC
Source organism: Burkholderiales bacterium (assembly GCA_049691875.1). Taxonomy (GTDB): domain Bacteria; phylum Pseudomonadota; class Gammaproteobacteria; order Burkholderiales; family SG8-39; genus JAABRB01. The sequence continues at coordinate 3,552 of JBAVOG010000766.1, forward strand.
CACGGTGAGATCTACCGCGCGCGTCCGGACGTCATGGCAATTGTCCACAGTCACGCGCCCGCAGTCATCCCTTTTGCAGCGTCATCGGTGACGTTGCGCCCGATCTATCACATGGCGGGTTTTCTTGGCCGCGGCGCGCCGGTGTTTGACATCCGCACCCGCTTCGGCCCCACCGACCTGCTTGTCCGCAATCACGACCATGGACGCGCGCTTGCCGAGATCCTGAACGATAGCGACATCGCGCTGATGCGCGGGCACGGGTACGTGGCCGTTGCCCCGAGCGTGCCGCTCGCGGTATACCGCGCGATCTACACCCAGATGAACGCGAGCCTGCAGCAGCAGGCGATCGCGCTCGGCGGAACGGTATCCTACCTCGTCCCGGAGGAGGCCGAGCTCTGCGTGCCCGTCCAGTCGCTGACCATCATGCGGCCCTGGGAGCTCTGGAAGCGCAAGATCGGCCCGGTGCGGTAGCGAAACGAGCTACCGCACCGCCGAGACTGTCAGCCGCAGCTGCCGACCGCGCCGCACGCGGTACAGAAATCGCATCCGTCCTTCTTGATCACCGCGTAGTTGCCGCACTCGTTGCAGAGCGCGCCCTGCATCAGCTTGGGCTCGTTCGGCTCCCGCGGCGCTTCGAGGATGCCCATCTCGCGCGCCGGGTACCCGTTCTCGTCGAGCACGCCCAGCATCGCGTAACGATGAATGATGACGCGCGCCATGTACGCGACGATCGACGGAAAATTCTCCTGGCGCCGCTCGCCGGGGACGAATGCCATGAAGTCGCCGAGCGGCTCGGAATAGTTGGTGAGCTTGCGCAGCTTCATCCCGATCCAGGCCGGATCCATCACGCGCATGTCCAGCGAAAGAATGCGCGAGAGCCCGTCGAGCGCACGCGGATAGTGTCCCGACAGCCACATCGAATACGGTCGCGTCACGCCTTTCGGAAACCCGTCCTGCGGCGGAAGCGTGATCTCCTTCAGCCCGAGCACGAAGTCGTCTCCAGAGCCGGCGTTCTGGATGTCCACTGTCCAGGAGAGCGTGCCGTCGGTGCCCGTCTTGGGCTCCTGCACGCTGAACATTGCGTCCAGCACCGGTGTCGGGCCGGGCTCCTCGAAGGCGCCGAGCTGCTCGCAACGGAAGCGCACGACCTGCGCGACCGCAGCGACGATGCCTGGAACCTTCTTGAGCTCGCCGTGCGGGGGAAATGGCAGTTCGAACGGATCACCGAAGGTCTTCGAGAGCACGTCGAGCTTGAGCGTCAGCCACGCCCTGTCGTCCGCGCGCATGTCCATCGAAAGGGTCTTCGCTACCGCTCCGAGGCCGCGCGGCTGCTCGGCGCCGTTCACCCAGACCTCGAAGGGGTGAGACCGGCCGTTCTCCACCTGGCCGACGAAGAGCGCGAACTCGCCGTGCGGATAGCGGATCATGTAGGTCCAGGCGAGATTGCCCCCGGGGAGCGTCGGGCGTCCCGGCCAGCGCAGCGATGATAGTACCGGCGCAGGAAGCGACTTGATCGACAGACGCCGATTGCGCTCGTCGTCCAGCCGCACATCCTGCGGCTCCTTCTTCGCCTGATCGCGCGCCTCGACCGAGAGCACCGAGCCCAGCACCGCATTCGGACGGTAGGTTGCGAGGCCCTTGAGACCCGCCCGCCAGGCCGTGAGGTACAGATCCTCGAAGTCGGCGTACGGATAGTCCTCGGGAACGTTCACGGTCTTGGAGATGCTCGAGTCCACGAAGGGCGCGACGGCTGCGACCATGTTCTTGTGCGCTTGCGCCGATATGTCGAGCGCCGTGACGAAGTAGTCGGGCAAATTCTCCGTGTCGCCGCCCAGGTGGGCGTAGTAGCGCCACGCGTAATCCTCGACCGCATACTCCTTGAACGTGCCGTCGCCCATGCGCTTCTTCCGCGTATAGGTCCACGAGAACGGCGGCTCGATGCCGTTCGAGGCATTGTCCGCGAACGCCAGGCTGATGGTTCCGGTCGGAGCGATCGACAGCAGGTGCGAGTTGCGGATGCCATGGGCCCGGATCTTCTGTTTCACCTCGGCCGGCAGGCGCGAGGCGAAGTTGCCGCCCGACAGGTAGAGGTCCGCGTTGAATAGCGGGAATGCGCCGCGCTCGCGCGCGAGCTCGACCGACGCGAGGTAGGCGCGGTCGCGCATGTACTCCGCGATGCGCGTCGCCATGGCGAGCGCCTCCGGAGTGTCGTAGCGCAGGCGATGCATGATCAGGGCGTCGCCGAGACCGGTGAAGCCCAGGCCGACGCGGCGCTTGGCGTGCGCCTCGGTCGCCTGCTGCTCAAGCGGCCAGTTGGTCGCGTCGAGCACGTTGTCGAGCATGCGCACGGCGACCTCCACCGTCTTGCCGAGACCGGCCTGGTCGAACTCGGCACGGTCGGTGAACGGATGCCTCACGTAGCGGGCGAGATTGATGGATCCGAGGCAGCAGCATCCGTAAGCGGGCAGCGGTTGCTCGCCGCACGGATTCGTCGCCTCGATCGTCTCGCAGTAGTAGAGATTGTTGTCCTTGTTGATGCGGTCCAGGAACAGGATTCCCGGCTCGGCATGGTCGTAGGTCGAGCGCATGATCTGATCCCACAGCTCGCGTGCCCGCACCTTGCGATAGACCCAGAGGCCGTCGTCGCGCTGGTAGGCGCCGGCGGTCTTTTCTTCCGCGGCGGGCTCTGCGCGGTGCACGAGCTCCGCGTCGCCGTCCGAGTCGACGGCCCGCATGAACACGTCGGTTACGCCGACCGAGATATTGAAGTTCGTGAGCTCGCCGGCGTCCTTGGCATGGACGAAGTCCTCGATGTCCGGATGGTCGCAGCGCAGAACGCCCATCTGCGCGCCGCGGCGCGCGCCGGCCGATTCGACCGTCTCGCACGAGCGGTCGAAAACGCGCATATAGGAGACCGGGCCGCTCGCCCGCGAATGGGTGCCGTGCACCAGGGCGCCCTTTGGCCGGATCGACGAGAAGTCGTAGCCGACGCCGCCGCCCCGACGCATGGTCTCGGCAGCCGCGGACAGCGCGGTATAGATGCCGGGCTTGCCGTCGACGATCTCGGTGATCGAGTCGCCGACCGGCTGGACGAAGCAGTTGATGAGCGTCGCCGCGAGGCTCGTTCCGGCTGCGGAATTGATGCGCCCGGCGGGGACGAATCCGTTCTCCTGGGCCTCCAGGAACTTCGTTTCCCAGTAGGCGCGCTTTTCGTCTGGCTCGACCGCGGCCAGCGCGCGGGCGACGCGACGGCGAACGTCCTCGACCGTGCTTTCGCCGCCCTTTGCGTATTTCTCGACCAACACCTCGGCGCAGATCTCCTGTTCTGGCGGGGTGTTCTCCTTTTCTGACAATTGCTGAGATTGTTGTTTAGCTTCCACCTCTTTCATGCCTGATTCCCTTTGGGTTCATCTGTTGTTGTTCGAAGCAGGAATGAGCAGCATTCGCATGGGGTGCGAACCCTGCCAGCCTACCGATGGCCGTATTTTGGACCCGAATCGGGCTCGTTGTGTGAGCCATCTCACGCCAAATCGGACCACTAGATCTGGTGTGTGAAATGTTACACATCCACCACCTGTGGATATTGCGCTGCACAAAGACACTTTTAAATCCATGGGTTGCGGCGCCAGCCCACCGGCTCGCCGCGCGATCAAGGAATCGATCCGTGTAAGCTTCTGTTTACCAAGTAAGACTACTGAGCGACCCGTCCAGGCGTTGCCTGGGCGACCATCCAGCCCGGAGATCCAGATGACCCAGTCCAGCATTGGCCCCGACGAGATTCCCGCAGGCAGGGAAGTCGCCACCCTGGCCGGGGGCTGCTTCTGGTGCCTGGAGGCGGTTTACGACGATCTGCAGGGCGTGGAGTCGGTCGAGTCCGGATACATGGGTGGACCAGGGGAGCGCCCGACATACGACGAGGTCTGCTCGGGAACCAGTGGACACGCGGAAGTGGTGCGCATCACGTTCGATCCAGGCGTCGTCTCCTTTCGCGAATTGCTCGAGGTCTTCTTCGTCATACATGACCCGACGACGCTGAACCGCCAGGGCAACGATGTCGGCTCCCAATACCGCTCGGCGGTCTTTCATCACTCGCCCGAACAGAAGCGCGCCGCCGACGAGGTCGTGGCCGATCTCACGAAGCGTGCGGTGTACGACAATCCGATCGTCACCGAGATCACGCCCGCGACGACGTTCTGGATGGGCGAGGCCTATCATCAGGAATACTTCGCGCGCAATCCGGCGCAGCCGTACTGCATGTGGGTGGTCGCAGAGAAGGTGGCCAAGTTCCGCAAGCACTTTCTCGGAAAGCTCAAGCGCAAGTGATCGCCCGCCCGCGGGGTTGACCTGCCGCCGGGTGCGACGAATAATCGGCAGGCGCGGCGAGCGCGTATCTGCGGCAACCGCCGCGGCGGCTATCGATCGGCAATTGATCGTCCACTGATCATATGGGAGAGCCCATGGCGACGAAAAAACGCAAGAAGGCGCGGCGGACCACCCACCGCAGCAGCAAGGGCAAGAAGCTCTATGCAGTCCGCGACGCGAAGGGGCGCTTCAAGGACATTCAGCAGTACTCGCGCGCGCATCGCATGGACATGAAGCGCAAGAGCAAGAGTGAGAAGGCGGCCGCCAAGAAGGCCGTCAAGAAGCGCAAGCCGGCCAAGCGTAAATCCGTGAAGTCCGTTCGCAAGACCGTTCGCCAGACCGCGCGCAAGGCCGTCAGGTCGGTGCGCAAGGCGGCGAAGTCCGTGCGGCGCTCCGTGCGAACGATTGCCCGCAAGGCAACGCGGCGCGCGCGCAAGTAGCGGGTTGTCATGGTGCGAGGGGGCGGCCCCCCCTCGTGCACCCTGCTCACGAGATCACTTGGCGTCGTCCAAGCGGCGCGCCAGGTCCTCCGCCTTGATCTGCGCGGCGATGTCGCCTTGCCGACCGGCACGGACATACCAGTCGAGAGCCTTCCGCAGATTCGCTTCCACGCCGGTTCCTTTCTCGTACAGGCTCGCGACGATGTATTGCGCGGCGGCATCGCCGCTTTCGGCCGCGGCCTCGTACCAGTACGCCGCGGCGACATAATCGAGCGGCACCCCCCGCCCCAGGAAATACTGGGTGGCCAGCGCCAGCTGCGCGTCCGCATGCCCCTGCTCGGCAGCGCGGCGATACCAGACCGCTGCGTCGACCTGCGAGCGCGATACGCGCGCGCCGTGCTCGTACAACAGTCCGAGGTTGTATTGCGCCTGCGGCAGGCCCGCGGTAGCTGCCTTGCGCAGCCATGCGAGCGCCTGCTCCGGATCCGCGGCCTGCCCCTCGCCGCGAAACAGCATCATCGCCAGATTGAACTGAGCAAGGCGCTCGCCGCGCTCGGCCGCGGTCCGATATTCACGGAGCGCTCGGGCGTGTTCGCCGCGTTGATAATCCAGCCATGCAGGGTCGGGACCGGGTTGCGAAAAATCCGCGGACGTGCCTGACACCATGGTCAGGGCCGCCGCCAGCACCAGGGCATCGATCACGACGCACCCGATGAAGCCGTGCCGGCCACGATCGCTTGCGCGAACTTGATCAGCGTGAGCGGGGCCGAGCCTTCGGCCTTGTTGTTGGCGATCAGGAACGCGGCATGTCCTCCGGACAGCGCGACCTGGCAGCGCGCGACAAGCGCGGCGCGCGTCGTCGGGTCTTCGTCGACGAGGCGATCGAACGGGGCATAGTGCGCCTTGGCCGCCTCGTACGCATAACCGGCGTGCAGGTTCCAGCGCGCCACGAGCGGTCCGGGAGCATGCGCCGCCAGCGCCGCAGCCTGTGCGGCGACGCTCGGCATGCGCGAATGCACGCCGAAGCAGTAGCGAGCACGTGTTGCATTCAGCGCGGCGGCAAGCGGCGCACCTAGCAGCCCGGGATCCCGCAGTTCGATTGCGTAGAGCGGCCCGGGAGGAAGCGCTTCGAGAAAACCGCGGAGGCGTGCGGCGAAATGCGTGGGATCGCGGACGATCGATCGGCCGAGCGGCGAGAACTGGAAGACGAGCGGACCGGCCTTTGCGCCCAACCCTTCGATGCACGGCGCCACGAAGTGCGCGGAGGTGAGCGCCGCATCCAGAAAGCGCGGATTGTCGCCGGCCGGCTTGCCCCGCGCGCCGCGGATGAACGCATCGGTGACGAGCGCCGGCGCCTTCACCACGAAGCGAAACTTGTCGGGCACCTGCGCAGCGTAGCGCGCCAGTTCCGAGGCGGACAACGGGGCGTAGAACGTGCGGTCGATCCCGGCGCAGGTGAGGACGGGATGTGCCGAATAGGCGCGCAATCCCTCGCGCGACAGCACCGGTTCGGGCAGCGATTCACCGTAGACAATTCCGGCCCAGCCCGGAAATGCCCACGATGATGTCCCGAGGTGGAGCTTCTCGGGCAATGCGCGACCGAGCTCGACGATCGTATCGTCGACCTGCGCCGGCGGGACCGAGACCGGCGGCGCTCCATGCCCGGATCCGACCGCACGGGCGGTCCAGGCAGGCGCGCCCGCGCCGAACAAGTCGCGCTGATCGCTCACGGTCGCCGCGCGCACGCCGCGTCGCCGATGTAGATCGATCCCGACAAGACAGCCACGCCGGACGGTCGCTGGCCGAGAAAAATTGCCCGCTATGCGGGCGCCTTGCCCCAGAGCGTCTTGAGCCGCGCGTCGCGCCCGCAACCCGAGCGATAGAACTTGTAGCGCACCGGATTCTTCATGTAGTAATCCTGGTGATAGTCCTCGGCAGGGTAGAACGTTCCGGCCTTCGTGATCTCGGTGACGAGCGGTTCCTTGAACGGTTTCGATTTCGCGAGTGCAGTCTTGGATGCTTCGGCGAGCCGCTTTTGCTCCTCCGTCTCGTAGAAGATCCCAGTCCGGTACTGCGAGCCACGGTCGCAGAATTGCCCGCCTGCGTCCGTCGGATCGATGTTCACCCAGAAAACTTCCAGCAGCTTCTCGTAGGAGACCTTGGCCGGGTCGTAGACGACCTGGACGGCCTCGGTGTGACCGGTGGTGCCCGAGCTGACTTCGCGGTAGGTGGGATTCGCCTTTTGACCGCCGATGTATCCGGAAGTCGTCGAAACGACGCCGTCGAGCTCGTCAAACGGATGCTCCATGCACCAGAAGCAGCCTCCTGCGAAAACGGCCTTGGCGAGGTTCGACTGCGGAGCGGGTGTCTGCGCGTGGGCGCCGGGTGCGACCATCACCAGGGTGACCAACATCATGGCGGCCGAAGCGAGCGACAGAACGATCGAGCGAACGAGGGAGATCCGGGAGCGAATGGCAAACATGGCTGGTACCTCGAGCCGGGCAGAAACCATCAGTGTGCCACGTTGCCGCGACGCGCGCGGCATGCAGCGACCGGAGGGACTAGAATTTATCTCGAAATTACCGCCAAGGTTCTTCACGCAAGAGCGGGCGTACGAACAAGTGGGGATTCCCCCTTGTATATCCCCGAACGAACAAGGGTCGCGCCCCTTGTATATCCCCCCGTTTGCACGTGCAGTCGCATTTCTGAGATAGATTCTAGTCAGCCCGCGGATGCTTCTCGATGTAGCGCTGCAAGACGACTTTCAGCGTTGCAGCGTGACGCAGATTTCCGGCCCTCTGCGCGGCGACGATGTCGTCCACGATCATTTCCTCGACGCGCTGCTCGCCCGCGGCGGTCTGCGCGAGCGCATTGCCCAGCTCGACCGCCAGCACCTCGGGGAGATTTTCGTGCTCGGCAATGGCCAGAATCTCGTCTTCGGTCAATTCGCAGAAATCGAGGCAGTCCTTGATAGTCAGCATCCTGAGCCTCCTCTGGTTTGCCGCAGCGGCTGCTTCCCGCTACGCTCGCTCGTCATAGGTTCATCTGAGCACCAAAGAACGAAGTCCGGGTTGATCCGGATTAAACGAAAGTGGATGCTGCGGCGCATCTGCGCGGCAGCGCACGGTAAGGGGAGGGCAAATGCCGGAGAAGTGGAACGTGGGCGTCGTCGGCACCGGTCTGATGGGGATGGCCGTCGCAAAGCGGCTGCTCCAATGTGGCTTTGCGGTCCGCACTCGCGACATCCGGGTCGAAGCGGACGCCGAGGCGCGGGAGGCCGGGGCAACCGTTTGCGATTCGCCCGCCGCGCTCGCAGCGGACTGCCGGGTAGTCATCACGCTGGTCGTGAACGAAGCGCAGACCGAGGAGGTGGTGTTCGGCGCGCACGGAGTGGCCGAGTCGCTCGCGGCCGACGGAGTGTTGCTGTTGTCGAGTACGGTGTCTCCGACGTTCGTCGAGTCGGTTGCGGGACGATTGGCCGAGCGCGGTCTCGCGATGGTGGATGCGCCGCTCTCCGGCGGTCCGGCACGCGCACGCGCCGGCACGGTCAGCATGATGATCGCTGGCGCGGAGTCCGCGCTGGCGCGCGCGCACGACGTACTCGAGTCGATGTCCGATGCGCGTTTCCGGATGAGCGAGCGGCCCGGCGACGGCGCGCGGATGAAGCTCGTGAACAACATGCTCGCCGGCGTGAATCTCGCGGGATCCTGCGAGGCCATGGCGCTCGGGGTCCGGCTCGGCCTGGCGCCGCAGCGGGTGTTCGACGTCGTCAATGCGAGCTCGGGCGGGAGCTGGATCTTCGGCGATCGCATGCCGCGTGTGCTCGCCGGAGACTATCGCCCGAAAGCCGCCACGACGCTGCTGACCAAGGACGTGTCGCTCGCGCTCGACGCGGCGCGCGGAGCGGACTTCCCGGCGCCCGTGGCCGCCGCGGCGCTGCAGGTGTATCTGGCGACGGTTGCGCTCGGTCATGGCGCCGAAGACGACGCAGCACTCGTCAAGTACTACCAGGCAATGACGGGAATCGCGTTGCCCAAGGGCCCTTGATCCCGCTCGCCGCGCGCCCGGGGCGATCTAGATTTTCTTGGCCTTCCCGGCCCAGTAAGGCTCCCGCAGCTCGCGCTTGAGCGTCTTGCCCGCCGCGCTACGCGGAAACTCGGCCATGATCAATACTTCGCTCACGCGCTGGTAGCGCGCCGCCACGCGCGAATTGATCCAGTCGCGCAGCTCCGCGGCGGACACTCCCGCCCCCGCGCGCAGGATCACCGCCGCGAGCGGCGTCTCGCCCCATCTCTCGTGCGGGACGCCGAACACCGCGACCTCCCGCACATCGGGGTGCTGGGCCGCGATCTCCTCGACGTCCTTCGGGTAGACCTTCACGCCGCCGGAGTCGATCATGTCCTTCTTGCGATCGACGAGATACAGGAATCCCTCGTCGTCGACGTACCCCATGTCGCCGGAATAGAGCCAGCCGTCGCGCACCGCCTGCGCCGTGAGATCGGGGCGCTTGTAGTAACCGGTCATCAGGATCGGACTCCGGCCGGCGATCTCGCCGATTTCTCCCGGTGCGCATTCCCGGCCGTCCTCGCCGACGATCCGCATTTCGGAATATTGGGGCGGGCAGCCCACCGACCCGGCTTTCCGCACGGCGTCGTTGCGGTCGAGTATGGTCACGAATCCCTCGGTCAATCCGTAGAGTTCGTAGAAGCGCCGCGGCAGCACGCGGTTCAGCTTCTCCTTGTACTCGTTCAGGAGCGGTGCGCCGAGCGAGAGGATCATTTCCAGGGACGCGAGCCGTGTCGGGTCGAATCCGGGCAGGTTGAAGAGCGCGATGATCTGGGAGGGGACGACCATGATGTGGGTGATGCGCTCCCGCTCGATGGTCGCGATCATCTCCGCCGCATCGAACTGGCGGGCCAGGCAGAACGTTCCGCCGAGATAGAATGAAGCCATCATCGTGATGAAGGCGCCGTTGAACACGAGCGCCCCGGTGTGCAGCGCCCGCGACTCCGGCGTCATGCGCCAGGCCGCGCCCAGCCACAGCGCGTACATCGAGCGCGTGAAGTGCGAATGCATGATGCCTTTCGGCAACCCCGTCGTCCCGCTCGTGTACATGATGTTGAAGAGGTCGCCGCTCGCCACCCGCGCGGGCGTGAAGGTGTCGGCCGCGCGTGCCGTGAGGGCAGCGTAGTCGCCATAGCCGGGTTCAGCGCGGTCGACGAGCAGGATCCGGTCGCCGAGCTGGCCGGCGAGCTCGCCCCTGATCGCGTTCAGGGTCGGCAGCATCGCCCGATGGCTGATCAGGCACTTGGCGTCCGAGTCGCGCGCCAGACTGGTGAGCCCAGCCGGCATGAGCAGCGGCGAGAGCGGCACCAGCACGGCGCCGATCGACGGCACCGCCCAGTAGATCTCGAGCAACTCGCGACAGTTCGTCATGACCGTCGCAACCTTGTCGCCCGGACCGACGCCGAGTTCGCGCAGCACATTGGCTGCCCGGGCGACGCGCGCGTGGAACTCGCGCCACGTGAATCGCTCGTCCTCGAACACCACGGCGACGTGATCGGGACGGAACCGCGCATGTTGCGCGATCAGGTTGGTGAGTTCCAGCATCTCTTTCTTCGGATCCGCGCGAAGGGTGTGGCGTAGCCAGGCTAGATTACGGCGCCAGCCGCTCGATCACCCATTCGCCGTCGGCAAGTCGATAACGGATGCGATCGTGCAGCCTGCTCGGTCGCCCCTGCCAGAACTCGAGCGCATCCGGCCGCAGCCGGTAGCCGCCCCAGTGCGGCGGCCGAGAAGGGTTCAGTCCGTGCCGCAGCCCCATCTCGGCCGCGCGCGCCATGAGTCGCGTCCTGGAAAAGGGTTCGCTCTGGGGTGACGCCCAGGCGCCGATCCGCGCGCCGATCGGGCGGCTCTTGTAGTACTCGTCTGATTCCTCGGCGCCCGCCTTTTCGACTCGTCCTTCGACGCGTACCTGGCGCTCGAGCTCGGCCCAGTAGAACACCAGGCTCCCCCAGGGGTTGGTCGCCAGCTCGCGACCCTTGCGGCTTTCGTAGTTCGTGTAGAACACGAACCCGCGCGCGTCGAAGCCCTTCAGCAGCACCATGCGTGCTGAAGGCCGAACGGTCCCGTCTGCACCAGTCGCCGCCGTTGCGAGTGCCGCGGCAGTCGCTTCGGCAAGCTCGGACTTCAGCGCCTCGTCGAACCACTTGGCGAACTGCTCGACCGGATCGCGCGACACCGCACTCTCGTCGAGAGTCGCGCGCGAGTACTCGCGGCGGAGGTCGGAGATGGGCTTGTTCATGATGGAAAGGGACGAGAAGTCCGAATTCTAGAGGGTTTGAATAACTTCGAGTGGGGAGCGCGCCCCAGGTCGGCTCGCCTCCTGCTTTTCGATGGCCAGGCGTGCCACTTTTCCGCGCCGTTTAGAATGACAGTTACCGCGGACCAAAAAACATGGGAAACGTCATCGACTACGAGCACGGGATCAGCGCAGTGGACGGCGAGTACGACCGGCCGCTCCAGACATCGGTTCATCTGATCGTCGAAGAGGGCCGCGCCGCGATCATCGATCCGTGCGTCAATCGCTCGGTGCCGCGTATTCTCGAGGCGCTGGCGGAGAAGGGTCGCGGGCCCGCAGACGTGGACTGGGTGATCCTCACCCACATCCATCTCGACCACGCCGGTGGAACGGGGCTTCTCGTGTCCAAGTTGCCGAATGCGCGCGTCACCGTGCACCCGCGGGGCGCGCGACACTTGATTGATCCGAGCCGCCTGATCGACGGGACGGTCGAGATCTACGGGGCGGACGAGACCCGGAGAATCTACGGCGACATTCTTCCCGTGCCTGCCGAGCGGCTTGTCGAGACACCGCACGAAGTTACCGTGAAGCTCGCGGATCGCGAGCTCCTGTTCCTCGACTCACCGGGGCACGCGCGCCATCACGTCGTCGTCCGGGACAGCCGGTCCGGGCACATTTTTGCGGGCGACACATTCGGGCTCTCGTATCGCGAGCTCGATTGTGACGGCCGGCAGTTCATCCTGCCGACCACGAGCCCGGTGCAATGGGATCCGGTTGCGCACCACGCATCCGTCGACATGATTCTGGCGCACCAACCTGAGGCCATTTACGTGACCCACTACAGTCAGGTGCGCGACATTCCACGCCTGGGCGCCGACCTGCACCGGCTGATCGACGCGCATCGCGAGATCGCGCTCGCGCATCGGGATGCCGGCGCCGCGCGGCATGAGCGGCTCAGGCAGGGCGTGGCGGAGATCGTTTTCGGCGAGGCCGCCCGCTACCGCTGGGCATTTTCGCGCGAACGCGTGCTCGAGGTGCTCGGCTGGGACATCGAGCTGAACGCGCAGGGCCTCGGTTTCTGGCTGGACTCCCTGGAGCGCGATTAGCGGCCCGCAGCGGTGCGACGCGCTTCGTACACCTGCAGATGAGTGTTCGCCGCGGCGAGCAGCCGGGCATCCAGGCCTGCGGCGCGTGCGCGGCGCAGCATGTCGCCCACGATGTGATCCGCCTCGGTGGGCCCGCCGCGCTCGACGTCGCGTAGCATGGACGCACTGAATTGCGAGCCGCGAGCGAAGAGCAGCGCCTCGGTCTGCTTGAGCGATTCCGCGCGCGGGGGGTAGCCTGCCGCTTTGGCCGTGCCGACGCACGTGTCGAGGAGCTCGCGCATGACCGCCTCACCGTCCGGCGTGGCGAGGACGTCGCCGACCGAACCGCGCATCAGGCAGGTACAAGCGGCCAGCGTGGTGAGCAGCACGAATTTTTCCCACATCACCAGGAGGATGTCCGGCACGGCTGTGGCATCAACGGGGGTGCGAGCGTAGGCTTCCGCAAGCGCGGCGACGTCTGTCCGCGCCTTGCCGCTCCGATCTCCGAACCGCATCCAGTGGAATGGGGACATCTGCCTGACCACGCCCTCCGGTGTGAGGGTCGCGGCGATTCCGCATGACCCGCCGATCACGTTGGCGCTTCCGAACGCGGCATCCAACCGGTCAAGGTGCGCCAATCCGTTCAGCAGCGGGACGACGACGGTTGCAGAGCCGACCGCGGGTCGTATCGTGTCGATCGCCGAGTCCAGATCGTAGGCCTTGCAGGCGAGCAGGATGAGGTCGAACGGCGCGCGGATCTCGTGCCGCTGCACCGTCTTGGCCGGAACGCGGAACTCGCCTTCGGGCGTCTGTACCACGAGTCCGTCCGCGCGCAGCTGGGCGGCGCGTCGCTCGCGCACCAGGAACGTCACGTCACTGCCGGCCTGCGCCAGCCTGCCACCGAAGTAACCGCCGACGCCGCCGGCGCCGAGAACGAGAACTTTCACGCGAATGCCCTCCGGGCGGCACGCAGGCCGCCGAGCATCGATCGTCCTACCCGTCGACTGGACGAGGTGATGGCGTCACACGAAGTCGGTATTATCGGTGAATACCAGCCAGGGAGGTAGGCGCCATGCAGGTCAGGAAGCACATGAGCGCACCGGCGATCACGGTGCGCGCCGATTCGGACTATCGGACTGCGTTCGACGTGATGCGCGAGCGCGATTTCCACCATCTTCCGGTCGTGGACGCGGGCGGGCGGCTCGTGGGCATCGTCGCGCAGCGCGACATGATGGTCGCGGCGACGCGCCATCATAACGCGCCGGTGGAAATCGCCGAAGTGATGCACCGCCCGGTGGTCTCGACGCACGCGGATGTCCAGGTGGTCGAGGCGGCCCGCCTCATGATGGGCCAGAATATCGGCTGCCTCCCGGTGGTGGATGCCGAGATGAACGTGCTCGGGGTGATCAGCGAAAGGGATCTTCTCGATGTTTTCGTGCGCATGCTGTCGTCGGGTGCGACCCGTGCCGCACCGGCGAACCGCAAGGCCGCACCGGTCAAGCGCAAGACGGCAAAGAAGACGCCGGGTCGCAAGGCGTCCGGTCGCGCCAAGGCAAAGCCGACCACTCGCAAACGTTGAGCGGCGTGGGGCGCGATGGCGTCAGAGTGCGGCGATCGCCTGGACTTCAACGAGAAACGGCTCCTGCACGAGCCGGTCGACCATGAGCAGCGTATTGGGCGGCCAGCGGCGATCGGGAAAGAACCGGGGAAACTCGCGTAATCGGTAAGCCATGAAATTGGGTATGTCCTGCGAATGCACGAGGTACGTCGTGAATTGAACGATGCTGCCCCAGCCAGCGCCCTGCGATTTGAGCGCGGTCTCCAGATTCGCGAAGACTTGCACGCACTGCGCATCGAAATTTCCTGCGCCGATCACTGCGCCGGACGCGTCGGCCGACAGCATGCCGGCAATGTAGAGATGCTCGGATGCCTTGACCCGCGCAAGATGCGAGTATTGCCCGAGCGGCGTCCCGAGCTCGGGGACGTTCATGATCCGCACTTCCGCCATTGCGATCCTCCTTGATGCGGGAGAGGCCCGCGCGCGGACATAATAGCGTCCCTCACACAGTTCCATAGATCGGCGATCGGACCCATGACACTTCCCCATCAGCAAACTTGGATCGACAAGCCCGTGCGGCGGCTCGAGGATGCGCGACTGCTCACCGGGCAAGGACGGTTCACCGACGGCATCGCCGTCGCGAATCAGGCGCATGCCGTGTTCGTGCGCTCGCCGCACGCGCATGCGCGTATCTTGAAAGTGGAAAGCGCGGCGGCGCTCGCGGCGCCTGGTGTGATCGCCGTTCTGACCGGTGCCGATGCCGTCGCGGATGGGCTCGGCTCGCTGCCGTTCTTCGCGCTGCACAAGCGTCCGGATGGTTCCCCATCACTGCGGCACCGCGACTCCCTTTGACGGCGGATGTCGCGCGATTCGTCGGGGATGCGGTGGCCCTCGTCGTCGCGGAGACGCTGAACGCCGCGCGCGATGCGACCGAGCTGGTCGAGGTGGACTGGGAGCCGCTGCCGGCAGTAGTGGATCTGGAATCGGTTCAGGCGCCGGATGCACCGCTCGTGTGGCCACCGGCGGGGAGCAATGTGGCCGCCTATTACGCACTCGGTGACGAAGCGGAAGTGGAAAAGGCGCTCGCCTCGGCGCGCCATCGCGTGCGAGTGCAGATCGTGAACAACCGGGTCGTGTCGAACCCGATCGAGCCGCGCGCGGCCATCGGCGAATTCGAGCCGGCATCCGGGCGCTACACCCTGCAATGCTGCTCGCAAGGCGCGCATCTCGTGCGGAAATGTCTCGCGGAGGATGTGTTCCGGATTCTCGGGGCGTATATCTCTCATTACGGCTCGGCCGTTCCCGCCATGGCCGGCGCGCGGACGCCGACCGGCGCTTACCGCATTCCCCTGCTCCGGCACGAGGTGCGGATGTATTTCACGAACACGGTCTCCGTGGACGCGTATCGCGGTGCGGGCCGGCCCGAGATGGCGTACCTGATCGAGCGCGTAGTGGAGCGCGCGGCGGCGGCCGGCGGCTTCGATCCGATCGATCTTCGCCGACGGAATCTGGTGCGGCGCGCGGACATGCCGTTCACCAATCCGGTCAGGTCCGTTTTCGAGCCAGCCGACTTTGTGGCGTTGCTGGACGCGACTGCCAAGGCGGCGGACTGGCAGGGTTATCCGGCACGCAAGCGTGCCGCCGAGGCGTGCGGCCTGCTCGCGGGGCGCGGGATGGCGTTCTACATCGAGCCGACCGGCAGCGGCAATCTCACCGAAGCGGTCACCGTGGCGGTCGGCGGCGACGGAGTCGTGCGGGTGCACTCCGGCACCCAGGCAACGGGCCAGGGTCTGTGGACTTCCTACGCGCAGATCGTCGCCGAGCGCCTCGGAGTGCCGCCCGAGTCGATCATGTTGGTGCAGGGCGACACCGGGTCGATTGCGTCCGGTGGAGGCAGCAGTGGCTCGCGATCGCTACAAGTCGGCGGCGGAGCCGTTCGCGCGGGCGCCGATGCGTGGATCGAGGCCGCCTGGCCGCTGAAACGCTCGAAGCGGCGGTGCCCGACATCGAATTCAGTGCCGGGCAGTTCCGCATTGCAGGAACCGACCGGTCGGTCGGTCCGTTCGAGCTTGCAGCCCGTCAGTCGGACCGCGTAATACGCGTCGAATGCTCCTACTCGGCGGATGCCCAGACTTTCCCGGCCGGTTGCCAGGTCTGCGAAGTGGAAATCGATCCGGAAACCGGCGCGGTTCGGCTGGCGCGCCTGGCCGCGGTCGACGACATCGGCACCGTCATCAATCCGCTCATCGTGGAAGGACAGCTCCATAGCGGAATCGCCCAGGGGATCGGGCAGGCGCTGCTGGAGGACTGCGTGTATGACCGCGAGTCGGGCCAGCTCGTGACCGGTTCGTTCCAGGACTACGCGCTGCCGCGCGCCGACGATCTGCCTTCCTTCATCAGCGTGTTCGATCAGAACTCGCCCTCGCGATCAAATTCGGCCGGCGCGAAGGGGGTCGGGGAAGCGGGACCGTGCGGGGCATCTCCGGCAGTCGTGCACGCCACAATCGACGCCTTGCGTTCGTTCGGCGTCGAGCACGTGGATATGCCGGCGACACGCGAGAAAGTCTGGCGGCTGATACAGGCCAAACCTGCCTCATAGCGAGTTGGGAGGTCAGCGGCGGGCGATCTTCCCCGGATCTCCTCCTTCTGCTCGGACATTCTCCGGAAACTACCGCAGCGCTCCGTCGCGGAGGAACTCCACGCCGTCTCGGCGCGTTCGGCGCCCCAGTGCCGTGCACATTCGCCTTCGCATTCCCCACTTCCAGGCGACTTGGCAGACTCTGCGCGAGAGTGCCAATCCGGTGAGACTTCGGTCACGTATACCGAAAACCGCGGATCCGACTTGCGCCAGCGCGCGAATTTCGCGGTTTCTGGCGCGAGTGGAAAGGATTAGAGTGCCCGGTATTCGTAACGGGTCAATGCAGCGTTATCGTTGTTATCGTCGCCAGGTTCGTTATCATGGTCGGTATAAGCGTCGATGGACGACGCAATAAGTGAGAATTCGCGGAACGGCTGGGGGAGGGAACGGGAACGCGAAATGCTTCAGTCACAGCGGAACTGTGCGCGGCACGCTGAGTCTATAGTGGATTTTGGCGGGCGCTCTTCGCCCGCCAGGGATTGGAGGTGAATCATGGTTGACATCGTCCAGAGCTTCCGGTCGTACTACTCGAGTACGAACAACGAGGAGATGTCGCTGCAGGAGTATCTCGAGCTCGGGCGCTTCGACCCGATGGCGTTCGCGACCCCCGCGGAACGCATGCTCAAGGCCATCGGCGAGCCCGAGATGGTCGATACGCGCAACGATCCCCGTCTCTCGCGCATTTTCGGCAATCGGCTGATTCGCCGGTATCCGGCCTTCGACGAGTTCTACGGCATGGAGGAGGTGATCGACCAGATCGTCTCGTTCTGCAAGCACGCTGCTCAGGGCCTCGAGGAGCGCAAGCAGGTGCTCTACCTGCTCGGGCCGGTGGGGGGCGGCAAGTCCTCGATCGCCGAGCGTCTCAAGCTGCTGATGGAGACGTTTCCGATCTACACGCTCAAGGGCTCGCCGGTGAACGAGTCGCCCCTGGGGCTGTTCAATCCGCATCAGTTCGGTGAGACGCTCGAGAAGGAATTCGGCATTCCGCGGCGGTACCTGGTCGGAATCATGTCGCCGTGGGCCGTCAAGCGGCTTAAGGAACAGGACGGCGACGTGTCCAAGTTCCGCGTCGTGCGGATCAAGCCGTCCGTCCTAAAGCAGATCGCCATCACCAAGACCGAACCGGGCGACGAGAACAACCAGGACATCTCGTCTCTGGTCGGCAAGGTCGATATCCGCAAGCTCGACCGTTTCGCGCAGGACGATCCCGACGCCTACAGCTACTCGGGCGGGCTGTGCCACGCCAACCAGGGGCTGCTCGAGTTCGTCGAGATGTTCAAGGCGCCCATCAAGATGCTCCATCCGCTGCTCACCGCGACGCAGGAGGGCAACTACAAGGGCACCGAGGGATTCGGAGCGATTCCGTTCTCGGGCATCATCCTCGCGCACTCGAACGAGACCGAGTGGCAGACGTTCCGCAACAACAAGCACAACGAGGCGTTCCTCGACCGCATCTACATCGTCAAGGTGCCGTACTGCCTGCGCGTTTCCGAGGAGATCAAGATCTACCAGAAGCTGCTCAACAACTCGAGCCTCTCGAGCGCGCCCTGCGCCCCGGGCACGCTCGACATGATGGCGCAGTTCGCGACGCTGACCCGGCTGAAGGAGCCGGAAAACTCGAGCATCTTCTCGAAGATGCGCGTCTACGACGGAGAGAGCCTGAAGGACGTCGACCCGAAGGCAAAGTCGTATCAGGAGTACCGCGACTATGCGGGCCACGACGAGGGGATGACCGGTACCTCGACTCGCTTCTCCTACAAGGTGCTCTCCGCGGTCTTCAACTATGACCAGACCGAGGTCGCCGCGAACCCGGTTCACCTGATGTACGTGCTCGAGCAGCGCCTCCAGAAGGAGGATCTGCCCGACGAGGTCAAGCGTCGCTACCTGGAGTTCATCAAGGGTTACCTCGCCCCGCGCTATGCCGAGTTCATCGGCAAGGAGATCCAGACCGCCTATCTCGAGTCCTACACCGAGTACGGGCAGAACATCTTCGACCGTTACGTCACCTACTCCGACTGCTGGCTCCAGGACGAGGAGTACCGTGATCCCGAAACCGGGGAGATCTTCGATCGCCAGCACCTCAATGGGGAGCTGGAGAAGATCGAGAAACCGGCCGGCATCGCCAATCCGAAGGATTTCCGCAACGAGATCGTGAACTTCGTTCTGCGTGCACGCGCTTCGTACGGAGGCAAGAATCCCGACTGGCGCAGCTACGAGAAGCTGCGCGAAGTGATCGAGAAGAAGATGTTCGCGACGACCGAGGACCTTCTGCCGGTGATTTCGTTCACCGCCAAGGCGTCAACGGACGACGACCAGAAGCACAAGGATTTCGTCGCGCGCATGGTGGAAAAGGGCTACACGGAGAAGCAGGTTCGCCTCCTCTGCGAGTGGTACTTGAGGGTTCGTAAATCCCAGTGAATCACCTCATAGACCGGAGGCTTGCGGGAGGGAACAAGAGCGCAGTCAATCGCGAGCGCTTTCTGCGCCGCTACAAGGAGCAGATCCGACGCTCGGTGAAGGGGATCGTCGCCGAGCGGTCGATCACCGACATCGACAAGGGCGGCAATGTCAACATTCCGGCGCGCGACATCCGCGAGCCGGTGTTCCGCCACGGTCAGGGTGGCGACCGCGAACTCGTCCATTCCGGAAATCGAGAATTCACTGCCGGTGACACCATTCCGCGCCCGCAGGGCGGCGGAGGCGGGGGCGGACAGGGAAACGAAGGTGGCGAGGGCGAGGGCGTCGACGATTTCGTGTTCAGCCTCTCGCGGGAGGAGTTTCTCGACCTCTTTTTCGAGGACATGGAGCTTCCCGACCTGGTGCGAAACTTCCTGGGCGACATCCCGGAGCGCAAGTGGGTACGCGCGGGGTACCGTCGCGAAGGCTCCCCGAACAATCTGGCCGTCGTGCGTACGCTCAAGCAGTCGCTCGGGCGCCGGATCGCACTTTCCGCTGCGATTCGCGACGAGCTCGACGCGGCACGTGCGGAGCTGGAGGATGCGGAGCGCCGGTCCGTATCGCTCCTGCAGGCGTCGATGCTGCGCGAACGCGTCGAGACGCTCGAGAAAAGGCTGCAGCGCGTGCCATTTCTCGACGAGCTGGACCTGCGCTACCGCAACCGCGTCGCCGTGCCCGCGCCGGTCGCGCGGGCGGTCATGTTCTGTCTGATGGACGTGTCGGCCTCGATGGACGAGCGCAAGAAGGACCTTGCCAAGCGGTTCTTCACGCTGCTCTACCTTTTTCTTACGCGCAAGTACGAGCAGGTGAATCTCGTGTTCATCCGCCACACCGACAACGCCGAGGAGTGCGACGAGCAGGCCTTCTTCCACGATCCGCGCACCGGGGGGACGGTGGTGTGCTCTGCGCTCGAGCTGATGCACGAGATCGTCGAGGAGCGCTACGGCGACTCGAGCTGGAACATCTACGCCGCGCAGGCCTCAGACGGCGACGCCTTCGGCAGCGATCCGGCAAAGAGCGTGCGCTTCCTGCGCGACTTCCTGCTGCCCGTCGTCCGCTACTACGCCTACATCGAGATCCCCGACGAGAACGACGGTCGCACCAGTACGCTCTGGGCAGCCTATCAGGAGCTCGACGGAGTGGCGCAGAATTACGCCATGCGACGCGTGGGTGGACACGCCGAGATCTATCCGGTCTTCCGCGAGCTGTTCGGGAAGGAGACGGCGTGACCGCAGATTCCGTGCCCCAGTCGACCCAGCGGGCCGCCGAGCCGATCTCGCGCGGCGCCGAGTGGACGTTCGATCTGCTCCGCCGCTACGACGACGCGATCGGCGAGTGCGCGCGTGAATTCGGGCTCGACACCTATCCCAATCAGATCGAAGTCATCACGTCCGAGCAGATGCTCGATGCGTATGCCGCGACCGGGTTGCCGATCACCTACCCGCATTGGACTCACGGGAAGGAATTCATCCGGAACGAGGCGCTCTATCGCAAGGGCTACCAGGGACTCGCCTACGAGATCGTCATCAATTCCGATCCCTGCATCGCGTACCTCATGGAGGAGAACACGATCACGATGCAGGCGCTGGTCATCGCGCACGCGAGCTACGGTCACAACTCGTTCTTCAAGGGCAACTACCTCTTCCGCCAGTGGACTTATGCGGATGCGATTCTCGATTACCTGGTGTTCGCGCGCAGCTACGTGATGAATTGCGAGGAGCGCTACGGCGTCGCGGCGGTCGAGGAAATACTCGATTCCTGTCATGCGCTCGCGCCGCACGGCGTGGACAAGTACAAGCGACCGGGAGCGAAGTCCCTGAAGGACGAGGCGCGCAGGCAGACGGAGCGCGAAGAGAGCTCGCGGCGGCTCTTCAACGATTTGTGGCGCACGCTGCCCCGGAAGGAGCAGAAGGAGGCCGCAACCGCGGAACGACCCGCGTTTCCCGCGGAGCCCGAGGAAAACGGGCTCTATTTCATCGAGAAGTACTCCCCGAAGCTCGAGCCCTGGCAGCAGGAGATCGTGCGGATTGTCCGCAAGATCTCCCAGTACTTCTATCCGCAATCGCAGACGAAAGTGATGAACGAGGGCTGGGCGTGCTTCTGGCACTACACTCTGGTCAACCGGTTGTACGACAAGGGCCTCGTGGACGACTCGTTCATGCTCGAGTTCCTGCAGTCCCATACGAACGTCATTGCGCAACGCGGCTTCGACCAGCCCGGGTATGGCGGGCTCAATCCGTATGCGCTCGGATTCGCCATGTTCCGGGACCTGCGGCGCATCTGCGAGGAGCCCACCAGCGAGGATCGGGAGTGGTTCCCGGAGATCGCCGGGACCGACTGGCGGCCGGTGCTCGATTTCGCGATGCGTAATTTCAAGGACGAGTCATTCATCGCCCAGTACCTGTCGCCGAAGCTCATCCGCGATTTCCGGCTCTTCGCGATTGCCGACCATGCGGACGAACCCGAACTGATCGTCGAGGCGATCCATGACGAGGCGGGCTATCAGCGCGTGCGCACCCTCCTTTCTCGGCAATACAGCCGCGACTACATGGTCCCCGATATACAGGTGGCGAATTACGAGCGCGACGGTGACCGATCGTTGACCCTGCGCCATCAGATGCCGCGCAGTCGGCCGTTGCAGGAGGACGAAGCGGAAGAAACGCTCAAGCACTTCGCGCGGCTGTGGGGTTTCACCGTGCGTCTCGAGTCGGTGAACGACGACGGCGAGGTCCAGAGCACGATCGAATGTACCGCCTGACGCCGGTGTAGGCCGACACCGGCGCGAGCCGGTTAAACTTGGCGCATGACTCCGCACGTGGTGATCATAGGCTGCGGCTTCGGCGGGCTCGCAGCCGCGCGCGCACTGGATCACCCGGGAGTGCGCGTCACGCTCGTCGATCGCGCGAACCACCACCTGTTCCAGCCGCTTCTCTATCAGGTCGCGACTGCGGGACTATCCGCAACCGAGATCGCGGCCCCGATCCGGCACATCCTCCGACGCCAGAAGAACGTCACCGTGCTCATGGTGCATGTGCGGCAGATCGATCCGGAGCGGCGCCGCGTGGTGTTGGACGGGTCGGAAGCCATCGAGTACGACTTCCTGATCGTCGCGAGCGGCGCCACGCACAGCTACTTCGGGCGGGACGAGTGGGCGAGCGCCGCGCCCGGGCTCAAGACGCTGGAGGACGCTTTCGAGATCCGCCGCCGCATCCTTCTCGCCTTCGAGTGCGCCGAGCGGGAAGGCGACCCGGCTGCGGTCCCCGGGTGGTTGACGTTCGTGGTGATCGGCGCGGGGGCAACCGGCGTCGAGCTTGCCGGAACGCTTGCCGAGATCGCACGCCACACCCTGCGCAGCGAGTTTCGCCGCATCGACACACGCAACGCGCGCGTGATCCTTCTCGAGGGCGCGGATCGAGTGCTGCCGCCGTATCCGGAGACGCTGTCGGAACGTGCGCGGCATCAGCTCGAGCGCCTTGGTGTCGAGGTGCGCACGGGGTGCCTCGCGACTGAGATCGACTCGACCGGGGTTTCGATTGGCGATGCGCGTATCCCCGCTCGCACGGTGATTTGGGCGGCGGGCGTGGCAGCTTCCCCGCTTGGTGCGACGCTCGGCGCCCCGCTCGACCGCGCCGGAAGGGTACGCGTGCAGCCCGACTTGTCGATCCCCGATCACCCGGAGGTGTTCGTGGTCGGTGATCTTGCGTCGACCCAGTCGGGCGGCAAGCCGGTGCCGGGCATCGCCCCGGCGGCGAAGCAGATGGGTGCGCACGCCGCGCGGAACGTGCTCGCACGAATTGCCGGCCAGCCGGCACGGCCGTTTCGCTACCGCGACTACGGGACGCTTGCGACCATCGGCCGCCGCGCTGCGGTCGCGGTGATCGGCCGCGTGCGACTCTGGGGCTACCCGGCGTGGCTCGCATGGCTGTTCGCGCACATCTTCTTCCTCATCGGGTTTCGCAACCGCTTCGTCGTGCTGATGGAATGGGCGTGGTCGTACTGGACGTTCGAGCGTCATGCCCGCATCGTCATCGGCGATACGGCGCGGCGTCCGGACGGGGAGGACGCATGAATGCCAGGAGCGCGTAACCAAGCGGGAGATTCGAATATGGCTGATACCCGGATCGAGCACGACAGCTTCGGCCCCGTCGATGTACCGGCGGCGCGCCTGTGGGGCGCACAGACGCAGCGCTCGCTCGAGCACTTCAGGATTTCGACCGAGCGCATGCCGGCGGAACTGACCCGCGCCCTCACGCTGGTGAAGCGCGCGGCGGCCACGGTCAACCGTGAGCTCGGAGAACTCGATGCCGCGATCGCGGATGCCGTGATCGCGGCTGCCGACGAGGTCCTCGCCGGCCGGCATTCCGACGAGTTTCCGCTGGTGGTCTGGCAGACGGGCTCAGGCACCCAGACCAACATGAACGTCAACGAGGTGCTCGCCAATCGCGCGAGCGAGATTCTCGGCGGCGTACGTGGCGAAGGGCGTCGCGTGCACGCGAACGACCATGTGAACCGCGGCCAGTCGACCAACGACGCATTTCCTACCGCGATGCACGTCGCTGCGTACGAAGCGCTCGTGCGTGAGGTTGTTCCGGCGCTGCGCGCTCTCGCCGGGACCCTTGCCGGCAAGAGCGAGGCGTTCGCGGGCATCGTCAAGATCGGACGCACGCACCTGCAGGACGCCACGCCGCTCACGCTCGGCCAGGAGTTCTCGGGCTATGCCGCGCAGCTCGACCAGTCCATCCTGCACATCGAGGCAGCATGCCCGCGGCTCGCGGCGCTCGCGATCGGCGGCACCGCCGTCGGGACCGGGC
>JBAVOG010000767.1:0-5255 GCA_049691875.1 Burkholderiales bacterium
GTGCCGACGCGGGACGGCGCGCGCGCGTCAGAGCGCTTTCGCCTTCTCGAGAAGTTCCGCCACCCGTTCCGCCAGCCGCGCATAGCCCTGCGCGTTGGGGTGGATGGGGTCCGATTTCAGCGAGTTGTCGGTGAGAATTTTCGCGAGAGCGTCTTCCTCGATCGGGAGGACCATTTCTGCGGCGAGCTCGGTGTAAATCGGGTGCGCCGACGGGAACAACCCGGGCTTCGGCACTGCGATGAGCAAGACGGGGATCCCGCGATCACGCGCGAGACGCACCATCGCGCGCAGATTTCGGGCAAGCGCCGCCGTGTCGAGCTGGCGCAGCAGATCGTTTCCACCGTGGCAAAGGATGAGCAGCTGCGGTTGGACCTGATCGAGCACGGCCGGCAGCCGCGCCAACCCGCTCGCGCTCACCTCGCCGGGCACACCTTCAGAGACGACCTGGCGGCCAATCAGCCGGTTGAGCGCCGCGGGATAGCTCTGCGTTGCCGCGGCGCCCGTGCCAAACGTGAGACTGTCGCCGAATGCCAGCACGACTGCGTCGGGCGCAAGATGCGGCAAGTTCGGCGTCCTGTCGCCGCACCCGGTCACGATCATACAAAGCAGGAGGGCGCAAATCACCCGTCGCGACGCCGCCGCGCCGTCCATGCTGCGCCTGGCCATCCATACCGCTATCATCGATGCTTCGCCCCGAGCTCCATTGGTCGAGATGCTGGAACCTATCTCAAATCCCCGCGCGGCCGCGGTTCACGTGGAATTATGAAGCAGCTACTACAGTCTTTGGAGCACTTCGCAGGACTGCACATCGACCTGCTCGCTTTTGTCCTGTGCGCCGGCATTCTGATCTGCTATCACATGTTCCTGCGAGTCAAGCTGAGGCAGCACCCGACGTACACGGTCCAGGCCCTGAACAATCTCGCGCGTACCGCCTGGGTCGAGACCGTGATGGCGGAGCGGCGGGACATCCTCGCAGTCCAGACTCTGCGCAATTCCACGATGGCCGCGAGCTTCCTCGCGTCCACGGCGGTGCTGCTCATCATCGGAGTCCTGTCGCTGAGCGCACAGGGCGACAAGCTCGGCGACGCCTGGCACATTCTGAATCTCTTCGGTACCAAGGAGCCCGCACTCTGGCTCGCGAAGCTGCTCCTGATGACGGCCGACCTTTTCGTCGCGTTTTTCAGCTTCTCGCTCTCCATCCGCGTGTACAACCACGTTGGTTACCTGATCAACGTGCCGCTGACGGCGGGGCACAGGGCGATCTCTCCCGCGCATGTCGCCGAATTCCTGAACAGCGGGGGCCGTTACTATTCGATGGGCCAGCGCGCCTTCTATATCATCGTCCCGCTGGTCTTCTGGCTGTTCGGCCCGCATTTCATGGTCATCGCGACCATCGGCCTGTTGATGGTGCTGTACAAGATCGACCGCGCGCCGCGCGCCCTGGAAACGGACTACCGCTAACCCGCCTGCTGGGGCGCCGAACGCTCGCAGCACTCGCGAGCGGTGTGCGGAACGATGCGCGCCGTGCCGTGGGCGCAGCCGGCACGCGATGGCCGTTTGCTACTATACGCGGCCTGTGCCAAGTCCCTCCGGTTCTCGCAGATGACGCTTTCCCGCCTGCTTCGGCACGTGTTTCCGTTCGCGGCATGGCTACCGGGGGTGACACGGGAGTCGCTGCGCGACGACCTCGTCGCGGGCGTCACCGTGGCGCTGGTGGCGATACCGCAGTCGCTCGCCTACGCGCAGCTCGCGGGCGTGCCCGCGTACTACGGCCTCTACGCGGCATTCCTCCCGACGATCGTCGGCGCGCTCTGGGGCTCCTCGCCGCAGCTCTCGACCGGCCCGGTCGCGATGACTTCGCTGCTCACCGCGGCGAGTCTCATTCCGCTTGCGCAAATCGGCAGCGACGAGTTCGTGCACGGCGCGGTGGTTCTCGCGCTGCTGTCCGGCCTGTTCCAAGTGGCTTTCGGTGTGATGCGGCTGGGGATGCTGCTCAATCTGCTGTCGCACCCCGTGCTCATGGGGTTCATCAACGCCGCCGCGATCATCATCAGCCTGTCCCAGCTCCCGAGCCTGCTCGGCGTCTCCGCGCGTCAGAGCGAGCACTTTCTCGCCGACACCTGGCACGTCCTCATGAACCTCGATCTCATGCACGAGCTCTCGCTCGCGTTCGGTCTGAGCGCCCTCGTCCTGCTCGTCGCGTTCCGCAAGCTCGCGCCGAAGTTGCCGGGCGTGCTCCTCACCGTAGTGGTGCTGACGGCTGCGAGCTGGTGGATCGGCTACGCGGACAAGGGCGGGCGCGTCGTCGGCACGATCCCCTCCAGCCTGCCGGGAATTTCGTTCCCGCGGCTCGAATGGAGCCTGATCATCGAGCTCGTACCCGCAGGGTTCGTGATTGCGCTCATCAGCTTCATGGAGGCGATGTCGAGCTGCAAGATCGCTGCCATGAGGACCAGGCGGCCGTGGGACGAGAACCAGGAGCTCGTCGGCCAGGGGCTGGCCAAGATCGTCGGCGCGCTGAACGGCACTTTCCCGGTCAGCGGGTCGTTCTCGCGCTCGGCGCTGAACCTGGGGGCGCGCGCGCGCACCGGGCTCTCCTCGGTGACGGCCGCGCTGTTCGTGGGAGCGACGGCGCTCTTCCTGGGGCCGTTGCTCTTCCACCTGCCAAAGCCGGTGCTCGGGGCCATCATCGTGCTTGCCGTGCTCGGTCTGCTCAACTTCCGGGCGATCCACCGCGCATGGCTCGCCAGCCGCGCCGACGCGATCGCCGCGATCCTCACGTTCGCGGCGACGCTCGCGTTCGCGCCGAACATCCAGAACGGCATACTTACCGGCATCATCGCCTCGCTCGCGCTATCGCTCTACAAGCGGATGCGTCCGCGCGCGGTCGAAGTCAGCCTGCACCCCGACGGCACCCTTCGCGACGCGGCACACTGGAGTCTGCCCGTGCTTCACCCGCAGATCGCCGCCTTGCGGTTCGACGACTCGCTGATGTTCGTGAATGCCGCGCACTTCGAGGACGCCGTGCTGCAGCTCGAGCGCAGGCGGACGGGCTTGCGGTTCCTTCTCATCTCCGCTGGCGGGATGAACGAGATCGACGCCTCGGGCATCGAGGTGATCTCCAATCTGGCGGACCACCTCGCCGCGAAGGGCATCACGCTCGCGCTGAGCGGAGTGAAGAAGCAGGTGCAGGCGGTGCTCGACCGGACCGGGCTCACGGAGAAGCTCGGCGGCGAGAATATCTATCCGACGGACCGGATCGCCCTCGACGCTCTGCGGGTGCGCGCGGAAAGCTCGGCCGAGCTCGTCGCGGCGCCAGAATGATCGTCGTGATCCGCGCCATGTCGCCGGAGCCGGTCGAGTCGCCGTGGATCGGGCTGGACTTCGGCGCGGCGTCGCTCCTGCGCGAAAACAGTCCTCCCGTTATCATTTGCGCCTTGCCACGAACTCTCCGTTCACGACATGTTGCAGTTGCCCGACCAGCTGGCTGGCCTGCATGCCGAGGGCGCGCACACCTCGCGAGATGATCGATGAACACGCGGATGGCCAGTATCGACGCGAGACGTCAGGCCGTGGTGGCTGCACGCCTCAGGCAGCTGCTACCCGAAACGTCCGTCCTGCACCACGAAGAAGACACGCGGCCATACGAATGCGACGGGCTTAGCGCATATCGCGAGCTGCCGATGGTCGTCGTCCTCCCGGCAAACGAGCGCGAAGTGCAAGCCGTCCTCGAAGCGTGCAACGAGATGAACGTCAAAGTGATCGCGCGCGGCGCGGGCACGGGCCTCTCCGGCGGCGCGCTGCCATCGGGCGAAGGTGTGCTGCTCTCGACGGCGAAGCTGGCAAGGATCCTCCAGGTCGATCCGGTCGCCCGCACCGCGCGGGTGCAGCCGGGCGTGCGCAATCTATCCATCACCGAGGCCGCCGCACCGTACGGGCTCTACTTCGCGCCCGATCCGTCGTCGCAGATCGCCTGCACCATCGGCGGCAACGTTGCGGAGAATGCAGGGGGCGTCCACTGCCTGAAGTACGGCCTGACCCTGCACAACGTGATGCGGGTGCGTGGCGTGACCATCGCGGGCGAAGTGGTCGAGCTCGGCTCCGAGGCGCTCGACGCGCCGGGCTACGACCTGCTGGCGGCAGTGATCGGAAGCGAGGGGATGCTTGCGGTGACGACCGAGGTGACCGTGCGCCTGATTCCGAAACCGGAGCTCGCCCGCTGCATCCTGGCCGCCTACGACGACGTGGAAAAGGCGGGCAATGCAGTCGCCGGCGTGATCGCGGCGGGCATCATTCCGGCCGGGCTGGAGATGATGGATCAGCCCGCGACCCGCGCGGTCGAGGAGTTCGTGCACGCGAACTACCCGCTCGACGCGAAGGCCATCCTGCTGTGCGAGTCGGACGGCACGTCCGAAGAGGTTGCGGAGGAAATCGACCGGCTGTCCGAAGTGCTCCGGCGCTCCGGCGCGACCGAGATCCGGGTCTCGCGCGACGAGGCCGAACGCCTGAAATTCTGGGCCGGGCGGAAGGCCGCCTTTCCGGCGGTCGGGCGGATCTCGCCCGACTACTACTGCATGGACGGCACCATTCCGCGCAAGCGGCTCGGCGAGATGCTGAACGCCATCGCCGAGCTCGAGAAGAAGTATCGGCTGCGTTGTCCGAACGTCTTCCATGCCGGCGACGGCAATCTCCATCCGCTGATCCTGTTCGATGCGAACGACCCCGACGAGCTCCACCGCACCGAGCAATTCGCCGCCGAGGTGCTCGAGCTGTCGATCGCGTACGGCGGCACCGTGACGGGCGAGCATGGGGTCGGCATCGAGAAGATCAACCAGATGTGCGTGCAGTTCTCGCCGGATGAGCTGGAGCTCTTTCGCGGCGTGAAGCGCGCTTTCGATCCGCCGGGTCTGCTCAACCCGGACAAGAATATCCCGACGCTGCGCCGTTGCGCGGAATACGGGAAGATGCACGTGCATCGCGGACAGCTCCCGCATCCCGAGCTGCCCCGCTTCTGAAAGGGACTCCGAGCGTCGACCTATGCGGGACGAAGCGCAATCGCTTGCCGGAACGATCCGCGCCGCCGCGGAGTCAGGCTGCCCGCTGCGCCTGTGCGGTGGGGGAACCAAGGACTTCTACGGCCAGGCGCTGGAAGGTGAGGTGCTCGACACGCGCGGCCACGTCGGCATCGTCGCGTACGAGCCGACGGAGCTCGTCGTGACGGCGCGTTGCGGGACGCGCCTGACGGCGCTCGAGGC
>JBAVOG010000768.1:0-2570 GCA_049691875.1 Burkholderiales bacterium
GTTGGTGAGTGGCTCGTATACATCGTCGCCGCCTTAGCGGTGATCCTGCTCCTTTGGAACCTCGACTGGTCTACATTGGCTTGGATCACTGGGGGACTATTAGCTGCAGGTCTCCTCCTTCGGTTCCTGCTACGCAAAGCCAAGTAGATTGTGCGGGCTTCATAAAGGGCCTATGACATTGACGCCCAACAAGCGCATCGAGCCGGACCTTCGCAAGCGGGCTTCACCCGCCTGCTCGGCGGCTCAACGGCGGCGTTAGCCAGACCGCTTGTGGCCTTTGTTGGGCGTCGTGGATGTCAGCCTGCAGGGCTCGTGGCGGCGCGGGAGACCGGTCTGATGTGGGCGAACATGCTGCGGGCGTTCCAGGTTGGGAACGCACTTACCAGCGACGGGGAGCCGTCGAGTTGGATGCGGCCCTCGCGGGTGGCTTGGGCCCAGGTGAGCTGGCCGGCGTGCCATTTAACGAAGGCTTCGGCTTCCGCCGTGATGTAGAGGTCCTCGTCGAGGCCGGGATACGTCTTGCAGATCTCGGTGTCTCCGCGCTCGATGAGTAGCCAATAGCGCTCACGGCGCGGGCGGCCGGTGAAGTCGAAGCGGATGACGACGCGCCGATCCGGGAGCCGGTCTCGACGGAGCGCGTTGCACATCGACCACAGGGCCACAAAGGGGTCGAGGTTCTCGGGGGCGATCTCGAGCCAACGCGCACCCCACTCGCCGAGCGACTGGCAGACCTTGAATAGGTCGTGGCCCGCGGACGTGAGCTCGTAGTGATGCCCGCGCCCGTCGGGCTTGGGTGCCGACTCGACGACACCGAGCCGTTCGAGCTGCCTGAGCCGCTGTGAGAGCAGGGTACGGGAGAGTCCGGGCGCGCCCTCCAGGATCTCGCTGTACCTTCCGCAGCCAAGGTACAGGTTGCGGATGATCAGCGGTGTCCAGCGCTCGGCGAAGATCTCGGCGCCACGGGCGATGGGGCAGTACTGGCCGTATGTCCTCACGACACTAGTGTTGCGCAACCGCGTACGGTTGTGAAGTCCAGATTCTTGACTTCACAGCCGCGGTCCGCGGTGGTCTGATGTGGCCATCGAGACAGGAGGACACGATGACGACATTGACGACCGCGCAAGTCGGCCACGGGCGCAAGAAGCCAACCGTCGTGGAGATCGACGGGTTCCGAGGCCGGCTGATCAGTGCCGACCACGCCGACTACGACATCGCCCGTGCGGTGTGGAACGGTGCCATCGACCGGCGCCCGCGCCTGATCGCCCGATGCATCGGGACCGCCGACGTGGTCGCGGCCGTGCGTTTCGCCCGCGACCACGATCTGGAGATCGCCATACGGGGCGGAGGCCACAACGTGGCGGGCACCGCCGTTTGCGACGACGGGATCGTCATCGACCTCTCGGCGATGCGGGCCGTGCGGGTCGATCCCGCCGACCGCAGAGCCTGGGTGCAGGGTGGTGCGCTGTGGGGTGACGTCGACCGGGAGACGCAGGCGCACGGTCTGGCCACCACCGGCGGAATTGTGAGCCACACCGGCGTCGCCGGGCTCACCCTCGGCGGTGGCGTCGGCTGGCTGATGCGCAAGCACGGCCTGACGGTCGACAACCTCCTCGCCGTCGACGTCGTGACGGCCGACGGCGAGCTGCTGCGGGCGTCCGAGGATGAGCACCCCGACCTGTTCTGGGCGCTGCGAGGCGGCGGCGGTAACTTCGGCGTGGTGACCTCGTTCGAGTTCCGCCTCCACTCCGTCGGGCCCACCGTGCTGGCCGGGCCGATCCTCTGGGACGCGAGCGACGCCGGGGAGGTCCTCCGCTTCTACCGCGACTTCGTCCGCGACGCTCCCGACGAGCTCGGCACGGTCGTGAGGTTTGGCACCGCGCCACCGCTACCGGTCATCCCCGAGGATCTGCACTGGCGCCCGGTGGTGATGGTGGGTACCTGCTACGCCGGGCCGATCGAGGACGGTTTGCAGAGGCTCCGCCCGCTCCGCGCATCCCGGACTCCCCTCCTCGACCTGATCGGGCCTACGCCGTACGTGGAATTCCAGAGCGCGCTCGACTCGACCGTCGTCCACGGTTGGAACTACTACTGGAAGTCCACCCACCTCCCCGAGCTCCGCGACGACCTCGTCGACGTGGTCGCCGAGCACGCGTTCTCCTGCTCGTCGCCGCGGTCATACGTGGCGATGTTCCACCTGAAGGGAGCGGTGAGCCGAGTGGCCGAGGGCGGGACGGCGTTCGGAAACCGGCAGGCGTCGCACGCGATCACCCTCGATGGTGTGTGGCTGCCCGGCGAGGACTTCGGCGACCGGGACACCGCTTGGACGAGGGGGGTCTTCGCCGCCCTCGGCCGCTTCCGCGAAGGCGTCTACGTCAACTTCCTCGGTGGCGACGAAGACCCCGATCGGGTCCGCGAGGCGTACGGCGACTCCGTCTACGACCGGCTGGTGGACGTGAAGACCAAATATGACCCCGATAACGTCTTCCACCACAACCAGAACATTCGCCCGCGTTGAGTGATGGTATAGGTGGTTCCCGATGCGGGCGGGCGAAGCTTGATCGGTGCGGGGC
>JBAVOG010000769.1:0-5469 GCA_049691875.1 Burkholderiales bacterium
GAGCAGAACGAGCGGCGGGGCGCGCAGCGCGGAGGAGGTGGCGGTCCACACGACGATGAGCGCCAGGAACACTCCCCTGGCAGACTCGCCATCACGCACGACGAACGGCATTGCAAGCGCGGCCGCACAGGAGACCACGGTCAGTGCGACGACCCACTTTCCGAGCCGCCCGACGACGCGCGCCACGCGGTCTGCTGCCATGCCCATCGTGACGTCCATCACGGCGAAGATCGCCTGATCGGCCAGCAGGATCGCAAGCACGGCCTTGCCATCCAGGCCGACCTGGCGCGCGAGTTGCGGCAGATAGATCACGTAGACGACCCAGGTGGCCGCGAACAGAAATTGGACGGCGCCGAGATACGCCCCGATGCCGTGCGGCGTGCGCGATTGCGGAACGGCGATCATGGCGAGCCAAGGCGCAAAGTCGGGCAGGCTACTCCGGCCGCAATTCGGCCGTCGAGATCAGCACACCGAACTGCTCGCACCAGATGACCACACTGCTGAAATTCGCGAGGTTCACGCCGGCCGGAATCGAATAGTTCTGACTGCCCTTGAATGCGTGCAACCGACCGAGGTCCACGAACATGGTGCGCGCGACCTCCGTTGCAGGCGTCACGTTCTTTTCCGGGACGAGATAGACGTGGTACTTCGGACCGGGCCCGACCTCGAAGTCGTTCTCCAGGTGGAGGAGGTCGGCGAACACGGTCACGCCGCCCTTGCCGTGGTGAATCGGGTCGGAGGGATTGGCGTGGATGAACGTGCCCTTTGCCACGACCTTGCGGGCGGTCCGATCCTCGACTTTCTCGGTTGCGACGATATCGGCGAGAAATATGTAGGGATAGGCGAAGATACCGAGCGCGAAACCGGCGATGACGCCGAGCAGTCCGCCGACGATGAACGTCAGGATGGTCTTGGCCAAGCGGTCCTCCCTGTCTGATCAAGCCGGGGCGTAACGACGGGTCGAGCGGAACAGCAGCCATCCGGCGATCGACAGATTCAGCAGGTTCCAGGCGATGCCGTTCATGAACGCCGCGTTGTAGGACCCCGTGAGGTCGTAGATCGCGCCCGACATCCAGCCGCCGAGCGCCATGCCGAAAAGCGTCGCCATGATCACGGTGCCGATGCGCGCACCGGCCTCCCTGGGCGAGAAGAACTCGCGAATGATCAGGGCGTACGACGGCACGATCCCGCCCTGGAAGAGGCCGAAGAGCGCGGAAACCACGTAGAGCGACACCAAACCCTCGGAGCCGAGATAGAGCACCAGCGCCACGCCCTGCAGCGTCGAGCCGAGCAGGAGGGTGCGCAATCCGCCGACGCGATCGGCGATCGCGCCCGATACGAGGCGGCTCACGATACCGAACCCGAGCATCAGTGAAAGCATCTCGGCCCCGCGCGCAGCGCCGTAGCCCAGGTCGCTGCACAGCGCGACGATGTGCACCTGGGGCATCGCCATCGCCACGCAGCATGCCGTGCCGGCGATGATGAGAAGCGTCTGCAGCGCCGCCGGCGAGAGTCCCAGGGCGAGCGGCGATCGCAGCGCGGACATCCCGGAACCCCCCGCGGCGTCCAGGATCGGCACGGGGCGCCTTAGCACCAGCGCGAGCGGCAGCATCGCGAACACGCAGAAGATGCCGATGCCGATGTTGGTTGTGCGCCAGCCCACGGTCTCGATGAAGTGCTGCACCACGGGCGGCCAGATCGCGCCCGCGAGATAGTTTCCGCTCGCGCAAATCGCGATCGCGATCCCGCGCCGGCGGGTGAACCAGAAGGACACATCCGCGACGAGCGGGCCGAAAGTCGCGGAACTTCCGACGCCGACGAGCAAGCCCTGCACGATCGCGTACAGCCACAGACTCCCTGCGGCGCCCGCGGCAACCATGCCGGCCCCGAGCGCGAACGTGCCGACGATCACCGGGGCAATGACGCCGAACCGGTCGGAGAGGCGCCCCATCAGCACGCCGCCCAGACCGAAACCCACCATCGTGAGCGTGTAGGGGAGCGACGCGGCACCCCGCGCGACGCCGAACTCGGCTTGCACCGCCGGGAGCACGACGACCACCGACCACATGCCCACGCCGCCCAGCGTCGAGAGCAGTAGCGCCGTGACGAGTCGCGTCCACGCGTACGGCGATTCGACCAGGCTTTGCCGTGCATCGGCGCCGCGCACTGTCCTCATTGGTATCGCTTTCGTTGCTCGCCGTGCCGTGAAAGGGCTCCGGGAAGCGAGAAGTTACCTCAGATTGAGGCGCCGCGGATCGAGCGATGGAGGTGCGTGTTGTGCGCCGGACGCTTTCTGGCGAGAATCGGGCGCTGCCGCGACGTGTTCGCGCCGAATCGATGCCACTCGAGAACCCCGGAGCGCCTTCCCCCTCGCTGCGTCAGGTGCTCGCCGACTTCGGCGGGCTCTACGCGGTCAATGGTTTCATTGCGTTCGTATTCGCCGCGTCGGCGCCCGTCGCCATCGTGCTGGCCGTGGGCACACGCGGCGGGCTTACCGCGGAGGACCTCGCATCGTGGCTCTTCGGTGCGTTCTTCCTCAACGGGCTGATCAGCATCGCGTTCTGCTGGCGGTACCGTCAGCCGCTCGTGTTCTTCTGGTCGATTCCGGGCACCGTGCTCGTGGGACCGGCGCTTGGCCACCTCACGTTTCCGGAAGTGATCGGCGCGTTTCTCGCGACCGGCGTGTTGATGCTCGTCCTCGGACTCTCCGGTTGGGTACGTCGCGCGATGGAAGCAGTGCCGATGCCGATCGTGATGGGCATGGTCGCGGGCGTCTTCCTGCGCTTCGGGCTGGACCTCGTCTACGCCTTTCGCGACGAGTTCTGGATTGCCGCGCCGATGACCGCGGTCTTCCTCGCGTTGAGCGCGGCGCCGCGAATCGGCCGCCTGGTGCCACCACTCATCGGCGCGTTGATCGTGGGCGCGGTGCTGGTTGTCGTGCTGGGCCGGTTCGAGCCGGGGAGCGCGACCATGTTCGCGCTCGCGCATCCCACAGTCTATCTGCCGGTGTTCTCCCTACAGGCGATGATCGAGCTTGTCGTGCCGCTCGCGATCACCGTGCTCGCCGCGCAGAATGCCCAAGGCGTTGCCGTGCTTCGCGCGGTCGGTCACGCGCCGCCCGTGAACGCGATCACGGCCGCGTGCGGAGCGGGGTCGATCGTCTCGGCGATGGTCGGCACGGTTTCCACGTGCCTGACGGGACCGGTCAACGCGATCATTTCGAGTTCCGGCGAAAAGCACCGGCACTACACCGCGGGAATATTCGTGGGCCTCCTGGCGCTGGCGTTCGGCCTCGCCGCCCCCGTGTTCACGCGCGTGATGTTGGCGGCACCCGGCGGGTTCATCGCGACGCTGGCGGGCCTGACGATGCTGCGCATTCTCCAGACGGCCTTCGTAGTGTCGTTCAAGGACCGGTTCACGCTGGGCGCGTTGGTGGCGTTTCTCGTCACCCTGGCGGACGTGCCGATCTTCAATATCGGGGCGCCGTTCTGGGGCTTGGTGATCGGATTCGCGGCTTCGTGGCTCCTCGAGCGTGAGGACTTCCGGGCGACCTGAACCAGGCTCTGTACACGGCGCTGACCGGGTGTGGACGTACGCCGGATTGGCGTAAAATTTCGATCGGATTGGGGCGAACGCTTCAGGACAAGTGCCTGGCGTGGTCCGCGACTTTCGACACTCGAGAGACCTCGACTCATGGACGAACTCGGCGACTGGGCATTTCCGGAAAGCGTGCAGCCGCAGGCGCAGGACGTGCGGTTCGACCTGGAGGCCACGCTCGACGCGGTCGTGCAGGTGCGCGCCGAAATTCCCGAGGATGCGTTCACCGCGTCGATTCTCGGCACCGAGCGGGTCGGCAATGGCGTGGTGATCCGCGACGATGGGCTGGTCCTGACGATCGGCTACCTGATCACCGAGGCCGAGACGATCTGGCTCACGACGAACCGCGGCACGGTCGTCGCGGGACATCCGCTGGCTTATGACCAAGCGACCGGATTCGGCCTGGTGCAGCCCCTCGGGCGCCTGGACGTTCCATCGCTGCCGCGCGGGTCCGCGGCGAATTGCGCGTTCGGGAACGACGTGATCGTCATCGGGCAGGGCGGGCGCGAGCACGCTCTCAAGGCGAAGGTGATCGCGGTGCGGGAATTTGCCGGCTACTGGGAGTACGTGCTGGATCACGCCGTATTCACTGCTCCCGCGCACCCGCAGTGGGGCGGTGCGGCGCTTGTCGGCGCGTCCGGTGAGCTGCTCGGCATCGGATCGCTCCTGGTCGAGGAGACGGTGGCCGGCCAGTCGATCCAGGGGAACATGATCGTGCCGATCGATCTCCTCGCGCCGATTCTCGAGGAGATGCTCGGCACGGGTCGCGCCGCGCGACCGGCGCGCCCCTGGCTCGGCATGTATACGACCGAGATGCGCGGCCAGCTGGTCGTGGGCGGACTTGCGGAAGGCGGGCCTGCACATCGCGCCGGCGTGCGCACGAAGGACATGGTGCTGGAGGTCGCGGCCGAGCGCGTGACCGGATTGGCGGACATGTTTCGTCGCATCTGGCGGCTCGGCGCCGCCGGGGTCGAAGTCCCGCTCACGCTGGCGCGCGACGGCGAGCTCATGCGTGTGCGCCTGCGCTCGGCCGATCGCAACGACTACCTGAAGAAGCCCATGCTGCACTGACCGGGACCGCGCCGTCCGGCGCGTCAGCGGAATCGGTCCAACGCGCCTTCGATTGCGTTCGCGACGGCAAGGACGTGCCGGTCGCGCATCGTCGCACCGCACACCATCAGTCCCACCGGCGCATCGCCTGGCGCGTGACACGGCACGGTCGCGGCGCAACCGTCGAGGAAATTGATCAGGCCGCAATTGCGCAGCAGGCGCGAATTCCAGCGGAAGTAGGCCTCGTCGGTCGCGCTTGCTTCAGCGATGGTCGGCGCGACACAGGGAATGGTGGGCATCACGATCGCGTCGTAGGGCGCTGTGGCGAGGGCGACCTCGCGCATGTACGCCGCGCGCAGAATGCCGAGTTCCACGAAGTCCGGTCCCGTGATCCGATTTCCGAGCGCGATGCGCTGGCCGACGCGCGGATCGTACTCGGCGACGCGATGCGACCACTTGCGATGGATCGCGGCGGCCTCGGCACCCGCGAAGCCGCCGCCTTTGAAATACTGGTCCTGGCGGTCGAATGCCGGCATCGCAACCTCGGTGACGACTGCGCCGGCGCTTCCGAGCCGCGCGAGGGCTTGCTCGAACGCCTTGCCCACATGCGTGTCAAGATCGTCGAGCGCGCTCGAGCGCGGCAGCATCAGGCGCAGGCCCTTCACCGTCAGCGCAGGGAGCGGCGCCGCGGGCTCACCGGCGAGCACTGCGTCATAGGCTGCGCAACAGGCGATCGTCCGGGCAAGCGGCCCGACCGAATCGAGCAGGAACGAAAGCGGGAACGCGCCATCGCGCGGCACGCGCCGCGCCGTCGGTTTGAAC
>JBAVOG010000770.1:0-2738 GCA_049691875.1 Burkholderiales bacterium
ACGCTTTCGTTCCATCTCGCCCAGCTCGCGAACGCAGGCCTCGTCCGGTCGCGACAGGAGGGGCGCTTCGTCTACTACTCGGCCGACTTCGATGCGATGAACGGCCTGGTCGGCTTTCTCACCGAGAACTGTTGCGGGGGCAATGCGTGCGGTCCCCAGGCCGTCGCGTGCGCTCCGGGCGCAAAGAGAGGAACCAAGCGATGAAACGATTTCACGTGCATGTCGCCGTCGACGATCTCGCGGCGAACATCCGCTTCTATTCCACCGTGTTCGCCGCGCCGCCGACCGTGGTGAAGGACGACTACGCGAAGTGGATGATCGAGGATCCGCGCGTGAACTTCGCGATCTCGGCGCGCGGCATGAAGCCGGGGGTGGACCATCTCGGCTTCCAAGTGGACACGGACGAGGAGCTCGCCGGACTCCGCAAGCGGGTAGGCGATGCCAAGATCGCCGCGCGCGACCAGGCGCGGGCAGCCTGCTGCTACGCGAGCTCGAACAAGTATTGGACCACCGACCCGCAAGGGATCGCCTGGGAGACTTTCCACACGCTCGGCGAAATTCCCGTCTTCGGAAGCGATGCCAAGACGAGCGAGAGCGAGCTCGCGGAAGGTTCTGCATGCTGCGCGCCTCGCCCGAAAGCGATCAACGCGACGCCACCGCCAGCCAAGGCCTGTTGCTGACGGCCGTGCGTGAGCGAACCTTCAACGTGCTGTTCCTCTGCACCGGCAATTCGGCGCGCAGCATTCTTGCCGAAGCGATCCTGAACGACCTTGGCGGCGGCAGGTTCCGCGCGTACAGCGCAGGGAGTCGACCGTCGGGAACGCCGAATCCGTTTGCGACCGAGTTGCTTGCCCGGAACGATTTGTCCACGGCCGGACTGCGCTCGAAAAGCTGGGACGAATTCGCGCAGCCCGAAGCGCCCGCGATCGACATCGTCGTGACCGTGTGCGACAGCGCGGCCGCCGAGTCCTGCCCGATCTGGCCCGGGCGTCCGATCCGGGCCCACTGGGGCATCGAAGATCCCGCCGCCGTGCAAGGCACCGATGAGGCGAAGCGCAAGGCATTCCGCAATGCTTACGACCTCTTGCATCGTCGCCTGTCGCTCCTCGTGCGCCTGCCGGTGGAATCGCTTGCGCCCCGCGCTCTGCAGGATCGCCTTGACGAAATCGGACAGATGATCCCGGAGGAGCGCGCGGCGTGACAGTCCAGGCGGCGGCCGTACCTGCCCGCACTGCAAACCCCGGCGGGCGAATGGGCGTCTTCGAGCGTTGGCTCACTCTGTGGGTGTTCCTGTGCATCGTCGCGGGCATCGTACTCGGACAGCTCTGGCCAACGCCGTTCCAGGCGCTCGGCCGCATGGAGATCGCGCGGGTCAACATCCCGGTGGGGCTGCTCATCTGGGTGATGATCATTCCGATGCTGCTGAAGATCGACTTCGGCGCGATCGGGCAGGTGCGGCAACACGTGCGCGGCATCGGGGTGACCGTTGCCGTGAACTGGCTGGTCAAGCCGTTCTCGATGGCGCTTCTCGCGTGGATCTTCATCCGCAACGTCTTCGCGCCGTACTTGCCTGCAGAGCAGCTGGATAGCTACATCGCCGGGCTCATCCTGCTTGCGGCGGCGCCGTGCACCGCGATGGTATTCGTCTGGAGCCAGCTTTCCGATGGCGACCCGTACTTCACGCTGTCGCAGGTCGCGTTGAACGACGCGATCATGATCGTCGCGTTCGCACCGATCGTCGGCCTGTTGCTCGGGCTCTCCGCGATCACCGTTCCGTGGGACACGCTGTTCATCTCGGTGGCGCTCTACATCGTGATCCCGGTAGTCCTCGCGCAGGTGTGGCGCAAGATGCTGCTCGCGCGCGGTGAGGGAACCTTCAAGGCGGCGCAGGCATGGATTCAGCCGTTCTCGGTCGCTGCGCTGCTGGTCACGCTCGTGCTGCTGTTCGCGTTCCAGGGCGGACAGATCTTGAAGCAGCCGCTGGTCATCGCCATGCTCGCAGTACCGATCGTCATCCAGGTGTATTTCAACTCCGGGCTGGCCTATCTGCTGAATCGCAGGTTCGGCGTCGCGCATTGCGTCGCAGCGCCTTCCGCGCTCATCGGTGCGAGCAATTTCTTCGAGCTGGCGGTTGCCGCCGCGATCAGCTTGTTCGGCTTCAATTCGGGCGCGGCGCTCGCGACGGTCGTCGGCGTGCTGGTCGAAGTGCCGGTGATGCTCTCGGTCGTGCGGATCGTCAATGCGTCGCGCGGCTGGTACGAGCGCGCACCCGCGCGCGCGGGCTAGCAGACTCTTCCCCTCCTTCTCAATGAGGGGTCCGCTCGAAGGGCGGGGGGTGGTTGGGGCTTCGATCAAGGTCGTGGACCACCCCGTCCGCTACGCGTCTACCCCTCCTCGACGAGGAGGGGAAAGTGCATTCAACCGTCCCCTCCTCGACGAGGAGGGGAGAACTAAAGCGTCCCCTCCTTCTCAAGGGTGAGCCGGGGTGGTTTCATCTGCTAGTCTTCACACCACCATGAACCCCGCCGCATTGCTTGCGCCGTTCGCCGACCGCATCGTGCGCGTGGGCCTTGCCGGCGCCGGCGAGTTCGGGGCGTCGTTTCTCTATCGCACGCGCGTGCTGCGGCAGCTTTCAGTGCCGGCGGTGGCAGATCTCGATCCCGAGCGCGCCCGCGCCGCATGTCTGGCATCCGGACTCGCGACGGAGGCCATCGCGAACTGCGAGTCGCGCGTCGCAG
>JBAVOG010000771.1:0-3461 GCA_049691875.1 Burkholderiales bacterium
ACGGCGGCACGCGCGCCGCAGGCGCGCACCGCCAGGCGCTGGTCGCAGGCTTCGATCACGTGCGCGCGGCGCTCGACGCGTTCCGGCCGGATGTCGTCGTGATCTGGGGCGACGATCAGTACGAGAACTTCAAGGAGGACCTGATCCCGCCATTCGCGGTGCTCGCCTTCGACGATTTCGACCTCTATCCGTGGGGCCACGCGCAGACCTCGTCGATGATGAAGGACAAGGCCAACGTCTGGGGAGAGGACGCCTCGAAGCACTACCGCCTGCGCGGACGACCCGACATCGCCCGGCACCTCGTGGCGGGGCTGCTCGAGCGCGACATCGACGTCGCCTACGCCTACAAGCCGCTTCACCACGCGAGCATTGCGCACGCGTTCACCAACACGATTCTCTACCTCGACTATCACCGCAAGGGCTACGAGCACCCGACGATCTGCTTTCCGGTGAACTGCTACGGACGGCGCGTGGTGTCGTGCCGGGGGTTCCTCACGCAAATGGACGCTGCGGTGGAGCTCGATCCACCCTCGCCTTCTCCGAAGCGCTTCATGCAGGTCGGCGCGGCGACGGCGCGCGTGCTCAAGGACAGCCCCTGGCGCGTGGCGCTGATTGCCTCCTCGAGCTGGTCGCACGCCTTCCTCTGCGATGCCACCTGGCGCCTGCGTCCCGATACCGCCGCCGACCGGCGGCTCTACGATTCACTTTGCGCCGGCGATTACGGCGTCTGGCGCGCGACGTCGCTCAAGGCGGTCGAGGATGCGGGGCAGCAGGAGGTGCTCAACTGGTTCGCGTTCGCCGGCGCGATGGAGGAACTCGGCGCGCGTCTCGAGTGGAGCGAATTCGTGGAGACGCACGTCTTCAACTCGAACAAGGTCTTCGCGGTCTATGGGGCCGCTTGAAGCAAATCAAGGGGGATCGCCATGCCGAAGCTCTGCGCCAACCTGAGCCTGCTCTACACCGAACTCGATTTCATGGACCGCTTTGCCGCAGCGGCGAAATCGGGATTCAAGGGCGTCGAATATCTGTTCCCGTACGCCTACCCCAAGGACCAGCTTGCCGAAGCCCTCGCGCGCAACAAGCTCGTCCAGGTGCTGCACAACATGCCGGCGGGCGACTGGGCGAAGGGCGACCGCGGCATGGCGTGCCAGCCCGGCAGAGAGGGCGAATTCCAGGACGGCGTGGGCAAGGCGATCGCGTACGCGTCCGCACTGGGCTGCAAGCAGCTGAACTGTCTTGCCGGCCTCGCGCCGCACGGCGTCGCGCCCGACAAGGTCCGCGCGACGTTCGTCGCGAACCTTCGGTTCGCTGCGGAGAAGACGAAAGCCGCCGGCATCAGGCTGGTGACCGAGCCCGTGAACAATCGCGACGTGCCCGGCTTCTACCTCAATCGATCGCAGCAGGCGCTGGAGATAATGGACGAGGTCGGCTCCGACAACCTCTGGCTGCAGTACGACATCTACCACATGCAGATCATGGAAGGTAATCTCGCCCGGACGATCGAGGCGAATCTCGCGCGCATCAATCACATGCAGCTCGCCGACAACCCCGGGCGCCACGAGCCCGGCACCGGGGAGATCAACTATCCGTTCCTCTTCGGCTGGATCGACCGGATCGGCTATCCGGGCTGGATCGGCTGCGAGTACAACCCGCAGGCGGGAACCGTAGAGGGCCTGGGCTGGGCGAAACCCTATCTCTGAAATCCACGCGGAGGCATCGACATGAAAATCGGATTCATCGGGCTGGGCATCATGGGCAAGCCCATGGCCGGGCACTTGATCGCGGGTGGGCACGAGGCCTATCTAAACAGTCGCAGCGGCGTGCCTGCGGAGCTTTCCGCCAAGGGCAAGAGTTGCACGAGCCCGAACGAGGTCGCGCAAAAGGCCGACGTGATCTTTCTCATGGTGCCCGACACGCCCGACGTCGAGAAAGTGCTGTTCGGCGAGAACGGCGTTGCGGAAGGGCTCTCGAAGGGCAAGATTGTCGTCGACATGAGCTCGATCTCGCCGATCGAGACCAAACGCTTCGCGAAGCGGATCAACGAGCTCGGCTGCAAGTACCTGGATGCGCCCGTATCGGGCGGGGAAGTGGGCGCGAAGAACGCCGCCCTCACGATCATGGTCGGCGGCGACGAGGACACGTTTGCCGAGGTGAAGCCGCTCTTCGAGCTGATGGGCAAGAACATCACGCTCGTCGGCGGCAACGGCGACGGTCAGACGTGCAAGGTCGCCAACCAGATCATCGTGGGCGGAAACATCGCCGTCGCTGCAGAGGCGCTGCTGTTCGCATCCAAGGCGGGCGCCGACCCCGCCAAGGTTCGCCAGGCACTGATGGGCGGATTCGCTTCCTCGAAGATCCTCGA
Source organism: Burkholderiales bacterium (assembly GCA_049691875.1). Taxonomy (GTDB): domain Bacteria; phylum Pseudomonadota; class Gammaproteobacteria; order Burkholderiales; family SG8-39; genus JAABRB01. The sequence goes on from JBAVOG010000771.1 coordinate 2,363, forward strand.
GGTGCACGGGGAACGTATGATCAAGCGGACCTTCGACCCGGGATTCCGCATCGAGCTGCATCTGAAGGACCTTTCGCTTGCCATCACCGGCGCCCGGTCGCTCGCCATGTCGCTGCCGCTCACCGCGATCACGCAGCAGCTCATGAACGCGTGCGCAGCGAACGGAGGCGCCGCGTGGGATCACTCCGCCACGGTCCGCGCGCTCGAGAAGCTCGCCAACTTCGAGGTCGGACAAAAGGTCGGCACCGGGAAGCGCGATTGACCGCCCTGCCGCGACCCGCCCGGTGACCGGCGGAAGAGCATCCGTGACCGATCCGCCGGTCCTCTCGGGCGCGCGCATCATGACGCGCGCGGAAGCCCTTGCGCGCTGCTCGGAGCAGCCGGACGGGCTCACCCGCGTCTTCCTGTCGAAGGAACACCGCGCAGCGAACGAGCTCGTGATCGCCTGGATGCGCGAGGCAGGTATGGCTGCGCGCGTCGACGCAATGGGAAACTCGGTAGGCCGGTACGAGGGAGATCGTCCGGACCTGCCGTGTCTCATGCTCGGCTCGCATCTCGACACCGTGCGGGACGCCGGCCGCTACGACGGCATGCTCGGCGTCGTCACTGCAATCGAGTGCGTCAGCGCGCTGCACGCGCGCGGCAGGCGCCTCCCGTTCGCCGTGGAGGTGCTGGGATTCGGCGACGAGGAAGGCGTGCGGTTCAATGCGACGCTCATCGGCAGCCGGGCAGTGGCCGGCACCCTCCGCGGAGAAGTGCTCGACTCGGTCGATCGCGACGGCATCAGCATGCGCGAGGCACTGCGCCGCTTCGACCTAGATCCGGATCGCATCGGCGCGGCGACGCGGCGAAGAGAGGACGTGCTCGCCTATGCCGAGCTGCACATCGAGCAGGGGCCGGTGCTCGAGGCCGAGGGCCTGCCGGTCGGCGTGGTCACGGCGATCAACGGCGCCAGCCGCTATGCGATCGAGATCGACGGCCTCGCCGGCCACGCCGGCACGGTGCCGATGGCGTTACGCCAGGACGCGATGGCCGCGGCCGCCGAATGCGTCCTCGCCGTCGAGCGCCGTGCGAGCGCCGAGCCCGACCTCGTCGGCAC
>JBAVOG010000772.1:0-2151 GCA_049691875.1 Burkholderiales bacterium
GAGCTGTTGCCGCCGGTCTGTACGCCGCCGAATGCGGGGCGGATCTCGGCCAGCTTCTCGAGCGGCGATTGCCGGATGTGGGTATCGGTATCGAGGCGCGTGGTCTTCGATCCGAGACGGATGCTGCGCGGCCGATATCCCGCGAGCTCGAAAGTCTCGTTGCTCACCGGCGTGATTTCGCCGGCAAGAAAGCCGCTCTCCTTGGCATGAAGCGCCCGCTCGAAGCTCTCGTGGGCAAACCGGTCGGTCATCTCGCGGCTGATCTCATACCGCTTGGCGAGATTCTCCGCGGTGTCGCCCATCGTCGCGTTCGGCGCGGGGTCGAGCAGGGCTTCCCACAGAAAGTCCTTGAACTCCACTTGGCCCATGCGGAACCCGCCGCGGTGCGTATAGGCCGCAATCGGATTGCGCGACATCGACTCGGTGCCGACACATAGCCCGAGCGCGATCTGGCCGAGCTTGATGCGATCGCCCGCCTGCATGATGAGCTCGATGCCGGTGCCGCACACGCGCTGGGTCATGGTGGCGGGGACTTCGACCGGCACCCCGGAATAGAGCCCGACGTGGCGCGGCAGGCAGAACACGTCGAAGCTCGCCTGGGCCATGTTCCCGGCGAACACGTGCCCGACGTCCGCCGGGTCGACGCCCGATGCGCTGAATGCCTCGCGCGCCACTTTGATGCCGAGATCGGTTGGTGAAACCTGTCCGAGCGGTCCGTTGTAGTCCACGAACGGCGTGCGCACGCCATCGAGGAGCCAGACGTCGTCGTAGTGGGTGAAAATGCCTGGGTGCTTTGCCATGTTCGTACCTTCGATGATGCTGGTGTGTTTCCCCTCCTCAGCGAGGAGGGGATGAATTTGCCAAGAATACGCGCGCCGAAGGCGACCCGGCATGAAGTTCGTCGACGAGCGCGGCGCGATGCGCGAGCACCGCGCGCTGGTTGATCGATCCCTTGTCGGTCATCTCACCGAGATCGATCGACGGTGGCACTTCGAGCAGCATTCCCCGCGCGACGCGGCTCGCGCTGCCCTCGCTGCCGTCGCTGAGCGTGTCGAGCAGACTCTTGAACCACGTGCGCACGCTCGAGTCCGCGACAATCTCTACCAGACCCGCGGTCGGCGGAAGCGCCTCGCTGAGGCGCCGGCAGGAATCGACATGCGGAAACACCAGGATCCCGACGTCGCGCTGGTTCAGGCCGGTAATGACGACATCCTGCACGTACGGCGCGCCCGCCGCCATGATCTTCGCGCGTAGCGGTCCGACGCTGACCCAGGTGCCGCTGTCGAGCTTGAAGTCTTCGGTGATTCGTCCGTCGAACATCAAACCCTGGTCCGGGTCTGCGGGGTCGGCAAAGCGCACCGCGTCGCCACTGCGGTAGAAACCTTCTTCGTCGAAGCCTGCCCGCGTCAACTCCGGCTGGCGCCAGAATCCGGGTGTGACGTTCGGCCCGCGGTAGCGCGCTTCCAGCTTGTCCTCGACCGGCTCGAGTTTCAGCTCCAGGCCCGGGGCGGGAACGCCGACCAAGCCCGAACGCCCGTCCTCCCAGTTCGCACACAGAGCGAACGGCGCGGTCTCGGTCATGCCCAGGCCGGTGATCATCAGGATGCGCTCGCCGCAGGTCTCCTCGGCGACGCGGTGCAGGCGGTCCCACATCGGTTGCGACAGTCCTGCCGCGGCATAGAAGAGCATCTTCACGCGGCTGAAAAAATGCCGGGCGAGGGCGCGGTCCGCATCGAGTGCCGCGAAGATCTCCTCGAAACCGCGCGGGACGTTGAAGTAGACCGTTGGTGCGATCTCGCGCAGGTTGTCGATCGTCTTGCCGATCAGGTGCGGCAGCGGCTTGCCGTCGTCGATGTAGAGCGTGCCACCGTTGTAGAGGGTCAGACCGAAATTATGGCTGCCGCCGAACGTGTGGTTCCACGGCAGCCAGTCGACGAGCACTGGCGGCTCCTCCGCCATGAACGGCAGGCACTCGATGATCTGCTGCAGGTTGCTGCAGAGCATCCGCTGCGTGTGAATCACCGCCTTCGGCATGCCGGTCGATCCGGAGGTGAAGAGAAATTTCGCGAGCGTGTCGGGATTGACCGCTTCGTATGCCGCATCCACGCGTGCCGTCGCGTCGGTGGCCACGAGCGCCGCGAACGGCGTGGC
>JBAVOG010000773.1:0-1997 GCA_049691875.1 Burkholderiales bacterium
CCCCAATGGGGTCCAAATTTCCAACAGCTTTGATCTCGCCCGATCCACTTCGTCTGGCGTTAGGGTACCGTCCGGTAGGGGCACACATAAGCTCCTTTGAGTGAGAAAGCATTCAATCAGACAACTCTCTAGCCGCTCCTATTCACCGGAACGGTGATTTTGGCAGCTGATTTGCGGCAGGCGCGCGTTCTGGCTTCGTCTGTTTCACCGCGGCTTGATCGAACTTTGGCAACGCGCTGATATTTGTTTGGATGGGTTCAACGGGGCGCTGATGGCCCGGTTGTCACGGCGCTGCTGGGATGATGGTGGTGGCAAGTTGCCGGATCAGCGCGGCATCGGGACAGGCCGCCGCGAAGGCGAGACGAACGCGCGAGGCTGCTTCGATGACGCGGGCGCCGAGCTTGAGCAGCCGCAGGCGGATAGTCGCGAACTCGGCCTTGGCGAGCGCGTGCGCGGTGGGAATGGCATCCCGCATCGTCAGCATCAGCCAATAGGCGGCGGTGTGCAGGATCAGCCGCATCTGGTTGGCGAGCGGCGCACGGCAACTGGTGCGGTCGGATGCGAGCTGGCTCTTGTGCATCTTGATCAGGTTCTCAGCCTGACCTCTTGCACAATAGAGGGTGTCATAGATGTGCTCGGCCGAGCCGGTAGCGAGGCTGGTCACCACAAATCGAACGTCGAGGCCGAGCGTCGTGGCTTCGATCCGCGCACAGCTGCGTCTCGCCTTCGACCAGGACTTGGCCTGATAGGGCGTCTCGGCATAGCCGCGCAAAGCCGGCGCCTGCGCCAATGCCCGACGGGTGCGGATATCATCGGCGGCGATGTCGACGGCGCGATCGAGCGCGGCGTTGCCGGCAAGCCCGAAGACGAAGTCGATGCCGCTTTTGTCGCAAAAATCCATGACTTCCGGGCGCCCATAGTGACTGTCGCCGCGCAGCGTGATCTTGGTTGTCGGCCAATGCCGGCGGATACGCCGCAGCAGCCGGCGCAGATGACCGACGATCTCCCGGCCCGAGGGCGTCTTGCCCGGCCGCAACAGTACGGCGACCGGCCGGCCCGTGGCGGTGTCGTAGATGTGGATCGGCAGAAAGCAGCGTTCGTCGTAATGGGCGTTGAACAGCGACAGTTGCTGATGCCCGTGCACGACATCGACCGTGTCGTCGATGTCGAGCGTCACCGCAGCCGGCGGTGTCGCATAACTGGCACAATAGAGCTCGACCAGAACGCCCATCAGGCGGATGACCTCGCGCAAGCCCGGTGCGTTCTCCCAGCGCGACATGGTCGGCTGCGAGCACAGGTCGTGCCCGCTATCGGGCAATTGTCCGCAGGCGAGTTTGAAGGCCGGGTCCGAGCGCAGCCAATCGAGATCGTCGGCATCTTCGTAACCACAGGCGATGGCGAAGATGCGCGCCCGCAGGATGTCCGGCAGCAGGTGGATCACGCGCTCCGGATCGCGCCGATCGGAGATCATCGCCGCAAGCTTGGCGGCGATGCCGAGCTTGCGCTCCGCTGCGGCCAGAACCATCACGCCACCATTCGACGTGATCCGCCCGCCATCGAAAGCGGCTGTGATCTTCTTGCCATCAACGGCTGGAAATGCGAAGGGCAGCACCGTATCGTCGATCATGGCGGGTGTGGTCGGAGATGATCCAGCGGATCGGATGGCTTCAACACCCAATCCCTACGCTCGATCAAAGCCTTATGCTACATCCGCCAGCTTCAGATGTGCCCCCTTCATGAATAAGATGGGCTAGGGAGCGCCAATAATTTCAAATAGATAGCTGAAACAGCATAACTCGTACGGCAACAATACGGCAAACGGAAAACTGCCGGCCGCTCGAATGCGCATCAAACTCGCGCCTCGCCGACGACAGTAGTCATCGTTCAGACCTGGCGAGCAGCGCGAGCGTCTGTGGGAGGCCTCGGGGAGGCGGACGTGCACGAGGCGTTGGAGCGACGCGATCCGTTGTAGGACGAACTGTTCTCCGCCTAACAGG
>JBAVOG010000774.1:0-1765 GCA_049691875.1 Burkholderiales bacterium
CGCCTGGCGCGCGGCCGCGGCGCGCTGGACGCCTATTTCTCGAGCGGCGGCTTTCACGTGAACATCAACGTGCTGAACCGCGAGACGCTCGCGGACGCGATGAAGCACCCGGAGAAGTACCCGCAGCTCACGGTGCGCGTATCCGGCTACGCGGTGAACTTCGTCAAGCTGACGAAGGAGCAGCAGATGGACGTGATCAACCGCACCTTCCACGGCTCGGTCTAGGGAGCGGGCCATGCCCAAAACCCTGGTCGGGAGCCGCTACGAGCTGCACGTCGCGCGCGAAGGCGCCGCGGAAAGCAAGAAGCTACACGACTACCTGGCCGTCTATCCCGCCGACCTCGAAGAGGCGAAGGAGAAGGACGTCGTCGGCTTCGTGCACTCGTATGAGGTCGGCACCACGGTGGACGGGCCCGGCATCCGCTTCGTGGGGTTTCTCACCGGCTGCCCGCTGCGCTGCACGTTCTGCCACAACCCGGATACCTGGCACAAGCACAATGGCACGCCGGTCCCGGTCTCGCGCGCGATGCGCCAGATCGGCAAGTACGCGAACGTCCTCAAGGTGAGCGGCGGTGGCCTCACGCTCTCGGGCGGCGAGCCGATGGTGCAGAAGGCGTTCGTCACGCAGATCTTCCGGCGCTGCAAGGCGCTCGGGCTGCACACCGCCATCGAAACCTCGGGGCGGCTCGGCGACCGGTTCAGCGACGAGGATTTGCGGGACATCGACCTCGTGATCCTCGACATCAAGGGTGGCGACCCGGCGACGCACGAGAAGGTCTGCGGCCATCCGCTCAAGCCCACGCTCGAATTCGCGCAGCGGCTCGCGGCGCTGGGGCGCCCGGCGTGGATCCGCTTCGTACTGGTGCCGGGACTGACCGACGGCCGCGAAAACGTCGACAAGCTGGCCGACCTCGTCGCGCCGCTGAAGAACGTCGAGCGCGTGGAGATCCTGCGCTTCCACCAGATGGGCAAGGACAAGTGGCACAAGCTGGGGCTCGAATACCCGCTGGAGAACGTCGAGCCGCCCGGGCCCGAGCTCACCGAACGCGTGCGCGGGCAGTTTCGCAGCCGCGGGTTGACCGTCTACTGAGAAGAACGAAGGGAGGGGGAACGTGGAATTCGTGAAGACGCTGCTCGAGCAGCAGCCGCTGATGGCGCTGTTTCTCACGATCGCGATCGGCTACCTGCTCGGGGAGGTCAACATCAAGGGATTCTCCCTCGGCGTCGGCGCGGTGCTCTTCGTCGCGCTCTTCATCGGCTGGCTCGCGCCGAAGTCGGCGCCGGCAGCGATGGTCGGGACGCTGGGCCTCGCTCTCTTTCTCTACGCCGTCGGCGTCCAGTACGGCAAGCAGTTCTTCCTCGGCTTCACGAGCGCGGCCGGCCGCAGAGCGAACGTGATGGCGCTCGCCGGCGTGCTCCTGGCGGGCGTGGTGAGCGTCCTCTTCGTGAAGGCGCTGGACGTCAAGCTCGGCCACGCGCTGGGACTGTTCGCCGGATCGGGGACCAGCACGCCGACGCTCCAGGCGGCGATCGCGACGCTCGGCAACGACGACCCGGCGGTTGGTTATTCGGTTTCCTACCCGTTCGGCGTGGCCGGCCCGATCCTGTTGCTCTACATCGCGTTCCTGGTCCTCAAGCCGAAGATCGAGATGCCCGCGGGCGCCGGCCTCGAGCTGCTCGAGGTCGCGCTGCGCAATCCGGACCTGTACGGCAGGACGCTCGGCGAGGTGATGAGCGGACTGCCCGCGGGCGTGCAGATCGTGGC
>JBAVOG010000775.1:0-3385 GCA_049691875.1 Burkholderiales bacterium
CGCACGCGCAGGCCGCCGAGCCCGGCAACAAGCTGGCCGACATCTGCCGTGAATACAGCGGCATCTACGAGAAGTTCCGCGCCGGGGATCACGCAGCCGAGCACGCGCCCTATTTCGAGGCGCCCCGCGAGCGCGCAAACGAGCTGAAGTCCCTCGCGCTGTTCTTCGATGCGACCCTGGTCGGCGCGTGCAAGATTCCAGATGTCGCACGGCTCGACGAAAGCACGGCGGGGCACACCCACGCCGTCGTGGTGCTCGTGGATTACAACGACCAGGTCGAGAAAGACAACCCGGTTCACGATCTGATTCGCGGCAGCGACGGCGCGGCGGCGCGGCTGCGCGCAGGCGAGGTCGCCGTCGTGGTCGCGGCCTATCTGCGGCAGCTCGGCTACACCGCCACCGCCCACACGCCGTACGTCGGAGAAGTGGCGTTGCCGGTGCTCGCAGTGCAGGCGGGCCTTGCGCGCTTTTCCGGCGACGCGTTCGAGGCCCCGTTCATCGGATCGCGCTTCGCGATTGCGGCGGTGACGACTGCGCTCGAGATCGCGCCGGATCTCCCGCTCGCGCCACGGCGACCGTTCGAGGGAGGCCTCGCATGGTGGCTGGGCGTGGGCGGCACCGAGACGTGGTGGAACAGGCGAGCGATGCAGCGTCGCCCCGGGGAGTGGGGACGGTACCCCATGGAGACCGTCAAGCGGGTCGATGAGACGACCACGCTGATCATCGACGACGAAGTGCCGCGCCTCGCGAAGCGGTCGAACGGTTTCTACCGTGGGCACAAGGGCGATTTCGGACCAAAGGCGCAGCGCGAGTTCTGGCGGTTCGCAACCAAGACCCCGGTCGGGACGGCACTCGTCGACATCCAGGCCGCGCAGATGCGCCATCAGGACGGGCCGGTGGCGCCGCAGGTCGATCCCGCGAGCCTCGACCCGGAGCGCAATCGGCGTGCGCTGAAGACCCTCATGCATCATCTCGGCGCGGACATCGCGGGCACCTGCGAGGCGAAGCGCTACGTCTGGTACTCGCACGACTTCCGTGGCCAGCCGATCGAGATCTACCACAAGAGCGCCGTGGTCGCGGTCATCGACCAGGGCTTCGAGACGATGGAAGGCGCTTCCGGCGATGACTGGGTGAGCGGCACGCAGAGCTTTCGCGCCTACACGCGCGGCGGCCAGATCGCCGCGGTGACGGCCGCGTACGTTCGCAGCCTCGGCCACCCCGCACGCGCGCAGACGAACGCCCATTCCGACGTGGTCCAGACACCGCTCGTCGTGCTTGCCGGGCTCGGCGAGATGTCGCGCATCGGCGAGACGGTGCTGAATCCGTTCATCGGGCCGCGCTCCAAGTCGGTGGTGATGACGACGAACATCCCGCTCGCGTGGGACAGGCCGATCGACTTCGGCCTGCAGGACGCCTGCTCGAAGTGCCTGAAGTGCGCGCGCGAGTGCCCGTGCGATGCGATCACGTACGGCGCTCCGGTCATGTTCAACGGTTACGAGCAGTGGAAGCAGGACGTCCAGCGCTGCACGGTCTACCGGATGACCAATGTCGGAGGCGCGGCGTGCGGACGTTGCATGAAGATGTGCCCGTACAACAACGAAGGACTCGCGGTGCATCGCCTCCTGCTGTGGGTCGCGACGCATTTTCCGGCGAGCCGCGGGCTTCTGGCACGACTCGACGACCGGGTCGGGAACGGCGAGGTCAACCCTGTCAAGCACTGGTGGGCCGACATCGAGATGATCGGCGGCAAGGCAGTGGTGCCCAAGCACGTCAATCGCCGTGGCCTCGACCGCGCGAAGGGGTTCGCGAAGAAGGCGACCCACAAGGTCTCCTACATCAATGCCGACATGCTTCCGCCGCCCAACTGGCGCGAGGCATTTCCGGTCGACCGTGCGGCCGCGCTCGCCGCGGCGGGGCGGCTCGAGACGCCAGCCCAGGCACGCGAGCGCGTTCGCAAGGGCGGGCCGAAACCGGCCCACTACAATCAGACGCCTCCCGTCCAGGTCGATCCGGAACGAAAAGCATCGTGATCGTGCTGAACGCGGCCGTCGAGATCCTGCGCCGCGGTCGCACGCCCGAGATGTCGGGCCGCACCGCGCTCGTCTGTGGCGAAGAGCGAGTGACTTATGGCGCGCTCGTGCGCCTGGTCGATCAGGCGGCCAATGCTTTCGGAACGGTCGGTGTCGGGCGCGAAGACCGGGTGGCGTTGCTGTTCGACGACAGTCCGCTCTATGTCGCGGCACTCCTCGGGCTGATGCTGCGAGGTGCGGTAGCGATTCCGCTCAATCCGAAGCTCAAGCGCGATGACTACGCTTTCGTTCTAGCCGACGCGCAGACGGCGCTGTTCGTGCTGGGGGAGAGTTATCGGGACGTGGTGGGTGATCTGGGTAATGCGGCAGTGCTCGCCGCGACGGGCCCGTCCGACTCGTTGGAGGCACTCATCGCGCAAGCGCCCGATACCGTCGAGCCTGCTCCGACCGCTGCGGACGACGAAGCGTTCTGGCTGTTCTCGTCCGGCACGACCGGCCGCCCAAAAGGAATCGTGCACAGCCATCGCAACGCCGCGCACGCAAGCAAGATCCTGCGCGAGGTGCTCGCGCTTGATCATCGTGCCGTCGTGCTGGCGTCCTCGAAGCTCTTCTTCGCGCTGGCGCTCGACAACGCGCTGTTCGGTCCGCTCTCGCTCGGTGCGACCGCAGTGATTCAACCCGGAGTTCCCGATCCGGAAACGGTCGCGCGCCAGGTCGCCGAGCTGCGACCGACCGCGCTCTTCACCGTGCCGACTTTCTACCGCCGACTGCTTGCGCTGGATCCCGCGGCACTGCAACCGTTCGCGTCGCTTGCCTACCCGATGGCGGGTGGCGAGCGCATCCCGGAGGAACTGGCGAAGCGCTGGCGCGCGGCGGTCGGTACCGAGCTGCTAGCGATCTATGGCGCGTCGGAAACGTTCTGCAACGTCTTTGCCACGTTCCCGGGTGAGGCGCGCAGCGACAGTGTCGGCAAGGCGCTGGATGGCGTGAGCTGCCGGCTGCTCGATCGCGACAGCGGCGAACCGGCCGGACCGGACGGCGGCATTCTCTGGGTCAAGCATCCGTCGCTCGCGCTCCATTACAGCAGCGACGCCGCGACTGCCAAGGCATTTCGCGACGACTGGTTCTGCACCAACGATCTCTTCACCGTCGACGCCGAGGGGTACTGGTTCTACCAGGGCCGCGCCGACGAGCTGCTGAAGGTGGCTGGGCAGTGGGTCAAGCCGACCGATGTCGAGGACGCGGTAGCGGGTGCGCCCATCGAGGAGACTGCGTGTGTCGTCGTGTCCGACTCGGTTGGTTTCGAGCGGCTCGCCTTGTTCGTGGTCGCGGCCGATACGGCGGCCGCGCTGGCC
>JBAVOG010000776.1:0-4284 GCA_049691875.1 Burkholderiales bacterium
GTGCTGGCGGTCGCCGGCGACAGCAAGGCGGCGGCCGGACCATACGATTCCAGTCTGGCCCTCATCGAGACGGGGCTGCTGCAGGAGTACGGCATTCGCAGCGTCGGCATCGCCGGCTATCCGGAGGGACATCGCAAGATCCCGGAGCCGGTCCTTCAGGCGTCGCTTGCAAGCAAGATCGATGTCGCGCAGGGCACTGGACTTGATCTCTTCATGGTTTCGCAGTTCTGTTTCGATGGCGAGATGATCGTCGACTGGCTGCGAGGCCTGCGAGCTCGCGGAGTCGCGATTCCGGTTCGAATCGGAGTGGCGGGGCCCGCCACCATTCGCGCCCTGCTCAACTACGGTATGCGCTGCGGAATCGGCAATTCGCTCCGCGCGATCGGGACCCAGGCAATATCGCTCACCCGGCTGGTGGTTCAGCAGGGACCGGAAAAGGTCGTCCGCCGCGTCGCACTCGATGGCAAGGGGTTGGGGATCGCGGGCCTGCATTGCTTCGCTTTCGGAGGCTTTGCACAGACGGCGCGGTGGATGGAAAATGTCGCCTCCGGACGCTTCCGCCTGGATGACCCGAGCGACAGCTTCAGCGTGAGCGGCTGACACGGCTTGCAAACCATCAGGAGTACGACCATGACCCATCGCAACACGCCCCCGTTCCGCGCCGATCACGTCGGCAGCTTCCTGCGCCCGAAAGAACTGCTCGATGCACGCGAGAAGCAGCAAAAGGGCGAGATCACCCGCGAGGCGCTGCGCAAGGTCGAAGACGCCGCGATCCGCGACGTCGTCAAGTACCAGGAGGACCTCGGGCTGGAGGCCATCACCGACGGCGAGTTCCGGCGGACTTACTTTCATATCGACTTCCTCGAGCAGCTCGGCGGCGTCGAGGTGCGGGGCGGCATCGCGTCGAAGTTCCACGGCGCAGCGGGTGACGTGAGCTTCGCGCCCCCCGTGATGCACATCGTGAGCAAACTGACGCACGAGAAGCCGATTCAGCTCGCTGATTTCAATTTTCTGAAGTCCGTCACCAAGCGTGGCGTCACCAAGGTCACGATTCCTTCGCCGACCATGCTGCATTTTCGCGGCGGGCGACAGGCGATCAGCAAGGAAGCGTACCCGGATCTCGAGGCGTTCTACGCGGATATCGCGGCCTGCTACCGGGACGAGCTCAAGTCGCTCGGCGAAGCGGGCTGCACCTACGTCCAGCTCGACGATACGAACCTCGCCTATTTGTGCGATCCGAAGCTGCGCGAAGGCGCCAAGCAGCGCGGCGACGATCCCGATGAGCTGCCGCGCCGCTACGCAAAGCTCATCAACGCCGCAATTGCCGATCGACCCAAAGGCATGACGATCTGCACGCACCTTTGTCGCGGCAACTTCAAGAGCGCGTGGGTGGCGGAAGGCGGCTACGAGCCGGTGGCCGAGGCACTGTTCAAGGATCTCGCCGTCGATGGCTATTTTCTCGAGTACGACGACGAGCGCTCGGGCGATTTCTCGCCGTTACGCCACGTGCCGAAAGGCAAGATCGTCGTGCTCGGCCTGGTGACGACCAAGCTCGGCGAACTCGAGAAGAAAGACGACATCAAGCACCGCATCGACGAGGCGGCGAAATTCGTGCCCCTCGAGCAGCTCGCCCTTTCGCCACAGTGCGGCTTCTCCAGCACCGTGCACGGCAACGCGATCATGCTCGAAGCCCAGTCGGCGAAGATCAAGCTCGTTGTCGAGACCGCCAAGGAAGTGTGGGGGTAGAGGAGCTTTATCTCCTCCTTTACAAGGAGGGGTGCCGGCGAAGCCGGCGGGGTGGTTGGGCTTCGATCAAGATCGTGGACCACCCCGTCCGCTACGCGTCCACCCCTCCTCGACGAGGAGGGGAAAAAGCAAAACCATCCATCCCCTCCTTTTCAACGAGGGGTCCGCCCGCCGGGCGGGCGTGGTTACCGGCCCCGTCAACGCGTTTCACCGCCCCGTCACGCCACCCGATACGCATCGACCATTCGGTCGAGTGCGCGTACCGTTGTGATCGCGTCATAATGCACGCGCGATAACCCGTCGCGCCGACACGACGACACAGGGGAAAATCCAGATGAGAGCGATCGTGCTGCTCGCCGCGCTGATGCTCGCCGCATCCCCGGCGCTCGCCAGGAAAGATTGCGAGGAACTGAAGTCCGAGATCGAGGCGAAGATCAAAGCCAACGGCGTGCCCGTATTCACGCTCGAGATTGTGCCCGCCGACGACGTGAAGGACGGTGAAGTCGTCGGTAGCTGCGATGGCGGGACGAAGAAGATCGTCTACAAGCGCGGTTAGGTCCGGATGGACCGGTCATTCCCGCGCACGCGGGAATCCAGACCAGGCCCATTCAAGAGCCTGCCGGATCCCCGCGAACTCTGCCCCCCCGAGGTTCAGCGGGGGGCGGCGACGACTTAGTGCCGTACTGGGAGCTTCACGACGGCTTGTAGCCCGGCATCGGGAAAACGGGCTCCACCTCGGCGACCTCGGCGGGCAAGAAAACGCGCGGAATCCCGTCGCGAATCTGCACTCCGGCCTCCCGGTTGCCCTCGACCTGCCCCTTGGCGTTGAACTTGATTGGTCCACCCAGCATCACGCGGCTCTTGATGTCGGTCTGACGCACCGCCACGGCCAGCGTACCCGGGTCGGTGGTGCGCGCGCGTCGGAACGCATCGGCGGCGACCAGGATCCCCTCGAACGTGTACCCGACGTTCAGGCCGTGGTAGACGAACTTGTCGTTCGGATACTGCTTGAGGAAGGCCTTCTCGAGGGTCTTGGTGAGCGCGGCCTTCGGGTTGTACCAGGGATTGTTGGTGATGCAGTAGTCCGCGGCCTTGCCCAGGACCTTCGAGAATTGCTCCTCGTACATGCCGGGCGAACCCGGACCGATGATTCCCATGGGATTCCAGCGCTGCCGGATCATCTCGCGACGCAGGATGATCGCGTCGTTCAGCCGGCAGACGAGCATCAGAAAGTCGGCCTTGGACGCCTTCGCTTTCGAGACCTCGACGGACAGATCGCGCGCCGCCGGATCGTACGGAATCGTTTCCACGATCTCGAACGGGAGTTGGGTGAGCTTGGGCTTGATGACCTTCACGCCTCCCGCGACAGCCTGGCCGAAGGTGTCGTTGACGTGCATGAAAACCGCCGTACGCGGGGCGGTGTGGGTGGCCTGGAACAGGTCGCCCATCAGCGAAAGGCCCTGAGTGACGATCTCGGGCGCCGTGATGAATACGCGCGACACGAACTTGTAGCCCTGGTTGGTGATCTGCGGCGCGGCCGCAATGTTGACCACCAGGGGCACTCCACGCTGCTCGGCGACCTGAGCGATGGCGATCGTCTGTCCCGAATCGAATGCGCCGACGAGAATGTTCGCGCCCTCCTGGATCAGGCGCTCTGCACGGGTGCGCGCCACGTCGACGTTGCTCTCCGTGTCCCCGGGCATGATCTCGATGTCCACGCCCAGCATCTGCTTGATCAGCGGCGGCGCGATCTCCGCCGCGCGCTGGCAGGACTGACCGATCAGCGCCTGCACGCCGGAACGCGGCAGGAGCACACCGATCTTCAGCTTCGTGCTCTGCGCGCGTGCGATGCCGAACGGAGCGAGTGCGGCGACCGCGCCCGCGGCGCCAACCGCCTTATTGAACTCGCGACGATTCATGGAATTGCGATCCGTCATGACTCCTCCTTTGTGTCGCGGGGCGAACCCGCTCTGAGTTGAACTTCACGCCAGCCGTCGCGTCATGCGCGATCTCTCGCTGCGGATTGTGCAACGCAACAACGATACCGGTTCTTCGAACCTTTCCGATCCCCTGCACCAGCACTTCGATTGCTTCGGCGCGCGCCGCCCGGGTGCGAGCCCCCGCGCCGCGCGCGCCATGATTGCGCATTGTTGTATAGCATTACAATACACCGGTCAATGCTGGTCAACGTGATCGGCGCTATCAACGCAAGGCAACGATTGGGCAGGTCAACGATGGTCCATCATCGTACCCAGCGCGGCCCGCGCCCGAGCAGCAACGCGCGCGTGCCGGGCATCGAATACGACGGCCTCGACTCGCTCCTCGGCTATGCGCTGCGGCGCGCCCAGATCGCGGCATTCGAGGATTTCTACCGGGCGACCGCGGGGTTCGGCATCACGCCGCCGCGCTTCACCGCGCTGGTGATTCTGGGTGCCAACCCCGGACTGAGCCAGACCGCGCTCGGGCAGGTGCTCGGCATCGCCCGCTCCGGCGCCATGCTCATCACCGATTGGCTGGTGGGGCGCGAGCTCGCCGAGC
>JBAVOG010000777.1:0-2989 GCA_049691875.1 Burkholderiales bacterium
ACGCCACTTTCGTGCGCCACACGTGCTCGACGCCGGCGAAGAGGTCGCGCAGCGTGCCGGGGCGGTGCGCATCGCCGGCGACACGATGCTCGATCGAGAGCGCCATCCACGCGGCAGCGACCAGGCACGCGAGGTTCGTCGCATAGACGGCCGTGGCGCTGTGCGTGGCCGCGATCACGACTCCGGCGAGCGCGGGTCCTGTGACAAGTGCGATCTGGAAGATGCTCATGTTCCACGCGACGGCATTCTGAAGGTAGGCGGGCGGGACGATCTTCGGCACCATCGCGTCGCGCGCCGCGCGGTTCACCACGATCGAGGCGCCCGTTCCCACGATCGCCGCATAGATCCACCCGACGTGCGCATCCAGATGTGACGCCGTGGCGAGCGCGAGCGCCGAGAGGCTCCAGAGGCCGAGGCTCGCGGCAATGACACGGCGGCGATCGTACCGGTCGGCGATCTGTCCGGCCGGCAGGAAGAACGCCGCGATCGGCGCAAACTGCGCAAGCCCCGCCCAGCCGAGCGCGAGCGCGGAACCGGTGCGCTCGTAGATGTCCCACCCGATCGCCACGCTCTGCGCCTGCTGCACGATCGCCGTGAGAAACGCCATCGCGACGAGCCGCCGGTAGTCGGGGATGCGAAACGGCGCGTAAGGGTCGTGGCGGGGGATCGGATCGGCGGGCATCTTCTTCTTGCTGGATCGGCCCCGCGCAGCGGCCGCACGGAGCCCGGATGATAGCCATTCCGCCGCAAGGCGCGCGGCGCCTCGCGACCCACACATTCGGCAGTGCGATCAGCTCATGCGATCGAGCGGACTGAGCACCGCCCGCGGGCCCCGGTTCAGCACGTGCGTGTAGATCTGGGTGGTCGCCACGTCACGGTGCCCGAGCAGCTCCTGCACCGTGCGGATGTCGTAGCCGTCCTCGAGCAGGTGGGTCGCGAAGGAGTGCCGGAGGGTGTGCGGCGTGGCCGGCTTCACGATTCCTGCCGTGCGCAACGCGCCGCGCATGGTCCGCTGTATCGCGGTGTCGCTCGCGTGGTGCCGCCGCTCGCGCCCCGAGCGCGGGTCGACCGATCGATGCCGCGCCGGAAACACGTACTGCCAGGCCCATTCGCGTGCTGCGTTCGGATACTTGCGCTCCAGCGCGTAGGGGAGGTACACGGCGCCGTATCCCTCGCGCAAGTCTGATTCGTGCAGTTGCCGCACTCGAGCGAGGTGTTCGCTCATCGCAGAGGCGAGCTGTTCGGGCAGCATCGTCACGCGGTCACGGGCGCCCTTGCCATCACGAATGAGCAACTCCCGCCGTTCGAAGTCGACATCTTTTGCGCGTAGCCGCAATGCCTCGAGGATGCGCATGCCCGTGCCGTACAGCAACCGCAGGACCAGACCCGAAGTCCCGGCCGTGTGGCCGAACACGGCCCGAACCTCGGCGCGGGTAAGCACCACTGGTAGTCGCGCAGGGCGTTTTGCGGATTCGATTCCCGAGAGCCAGGGCAGCTCGAGTCCGAGCACATCCTTGTACAGAAAGAGCAGGGCGCTCTTGGCCTGGTTCTGAGTGGAGGCAGCCACACGCCCTGCCACGGCCAGGTGGGCCAAGAACGCCTCGACCTCAGCCTGTCCCATCTCCCGGGGGTGGCGTTTGCCGTGAAAGATTACGTATCGGCGCACCCAGTCCGAGTAGGCCGCCTCGGTCCGAATGCTATAGTGCCGCAGTCGAATTCGGTCGCGCAGCTGGTCAAGCAGGCGAGGTTCGGATCGCACCATGGTGGTTTTCCCCAAGACGGGTTTACTCTCCGGATTTAGGTCCTACTAAATTCGTTCAACCCATTGATTCCTAAAGCGCCACCACCCAATGACTGTACGAATATATACCACAATGCCGCTTTGTAAAGCGGCTTTTAGGTCCTCTACTTCTTGTTGAACTAAACCGCTTCGCGGTGGAAGTTCGCTGCTTCAGCGTCCGCTGAAGTGTTCCGAAGCTGAGCGTTGTTCGAGGGGTGCGGCGCGGCGTGCTCGGCGCGTGTGTGTCAGCGTGATTGCTGCGGGAATGTTCCCGCACTCACCTGAGGAGACACACGATGAGCGCGTTGCGCAAGCAGCTGGAAGCCGATCTGGCGATCCGCGGCATGTCGGAGCGGACACGCGAGGCCTATGTCGGCGCGGTAGCGGCACTGGCGAAGCATTACGGACGCTCGCCCGAGCGGATTGCCCAGGAGGAGATCCAGCGCTATCTCCTGCATCTACTCACCGAGCGCAAGCTTGCCCCGAGCAGCTGCAACGTTGCGGCGAGCGCCTTCCAGTTCTTCTACCGGGTCACCCTCAAGCGAACCGCGGCCCAGTTCGCGCTGCCGCGGCCCAAGCAACCGCAGAAGCTGCCGCAGATCCTCGCACGCGAGGAGATCGCGCGCCTCATCGGGGCGAGCGAGAACCCCAAGCACCGGGCGATGCTCATGACCGCCTACGGGGCGGGGCTGCGGGTCTCGGAGCTGTGCCACCTCAAGGTCGCTGACATCGATTCCTCACGCATGACGCTGCGCGTCGAGCAGGGCAAGGGCGCCAAGGATCGCTACACGCTGCTCTCCGAGCGCCTCCTCGGCGAGCTGCGCCGCTACTGGCTCGGCTACCGGCCTAAGCATTGGCTGTTCGTCGGCGAGCGCCATGGGGGCGAGGAGCGTCCGATCGCGGTGGTCAGCGCGCAGCGCATCTACCGCAGCGCCAAGGCGCGCGCGGGCATCACCAAGGAAGGCGGCATCCATGCGCTTCGCCACGCCTTCGCGACCCACCTGCTCGAGGCCGGTGTGGACGTGCACACCATCCAGCGGCTGATGGGCCACGGCCACATCGGCTCGACGCTACGCTACTTCCATCTCGCCGACGCGCACCTGGCGGCCACCCCCTCGCCGCTGGAGCTGCTCGAACGTCCCCCTATCGCACGGCGCTAGGCCATGCGCCCGAGCGCGCACGGTGCGCGCGGAGCAAAGCGGGTTGAGC
>JBAVOG010000778.1:0-2300 GCA_049691875.1 Burkholderiales bacterium
CGGCTCATCTATCCCACCGGCGAACGCCCGGCGCTCGACGGCATCTCGCTCCGGCTCGCGCCCGGCGAGACGTTGGCGCTCGTCGGCCAATCCGGGAGCGGCAAGAGCTCGCTCGTCAACCTGCTGCCGCGGTTCTACACACCCACGTCTGGCCGGATCCTGATCGACGGCGTGGATATCACCGACGTTTCGCTCATGTCATTGCGGGCGAACATCGCGCTCGTGAGCCAGGACATCCTGCTCTTCAACGACACCGTCGCGGCGAACATCGGCTACGGCCGCCTCAGCGGTGCGTCGGAAAGCGAAATCATCGCAGCGGCCGAGGCGGCGCACGCGATGATCTTCATCCGCGACATGCCGCAAGGCCTTGCGACACAGGTGGGCGAGGACGGCGTGCGTCTATCGGGCGGGCAGCGCCAGCGTGTTGCGATCGCGCGCGCGTTTCTCAAGAACGCGCCGATCCTCATCCTGGACGAAGCGACGTCCGCGCTCGACAGCGAATCGGAGCGCCACGTGCAAGCCGCGCTCGACGAGCTGATGCGCGGCCGCACCACGCTGGTGATCGCTCATAGGTTGTCGACCATCGAGCGCGCCGACCGCATCGTGGTGCTCGACGCGGGCCGCATCGCCGAGATCGGCCGTCACGACGAGCTCCTCGCCCGTGACGGTGCCTACGCGCGGCTGCACCGCATCCAGTACGCCCGCCAGGAGCCTGCGCTGGCGGAGTGACAATCTAGGCGGAATCTGGGTAGGGGCGAGGGCTGTGAGTAGGGGCGAGGTTTGTGGGTAGGAGCGAGCGTTGTGAGTAGCGGCGAGGGTTTGTAGTCTTTTCCCCTCCTTTCCAAGGAGGGGTGCCGCCGAAAGCGGCGGGGTGGTTCAGATTTGGCACCAGTTCACGACGCGGCAACCATCCAACGAGCAGCGCCGCGGGCGTATACTGACGATCGACTTCGGAGGTGGGCCGTGAGCAAGGTTCATGATCTCGAGCGCCAGATCAAGCAGCTCTCCGCTGAGGAACTCGCGGAGTTCCGGAAGTGGTACGCGGAATTCGATGCGCAAGCTTGGGATCGTCAAATTGAGGGCGATGTTCAAGCGGGCAAGTTGGATGCGCTTGCCGAAAAGGCCCTCCGGGCGCATGACGCTGGTCAAACTACCAAGCTTTGAACCACCACGCCGCTCCGGATTTCTGGGTCTGCTACCGGGCTCTTCCCGATTCGATTCGGCACCTTGCCGACAGAGCGTTCTCGCTTCTCAAGTCCGACCCAAGACATCCTTCGCTCCATCTAAAGAGAGCGGGGCGATTCTGGTCGGCGCGCGTCGGGCTTCACTACCGAGCGCTGGCGGTTGAGACTTCGGACGGTCTCGTATGGTTCTGGATCGGAACGCATCCCGAGTATGATCGGCTCGTCGGTTAGTCTTGGCCAGGCAAAGCCCATAGTCGCGCACGTGGATGGCATCGTGTCCGCTGCGTCGCAACCTTTCGGCGACCAAAGGCGACAGGGCATTGTCCACGAGGAACTTCACGGTAAGGCCAGAGGTAACTCACGCTCCCGTACCGCCTCGGCTGCATACCGCAGCGCCTCGTTGATATCTCCCGCTTCGAGGTCAGGGTAGGCTGCGAGAATCTCCGCGTGCGTCCTACCCGCAGCGATCATGCCGACCACCGTTGCCACTGTAATTCTCGAGCCGCGGATGCATGGCACTCCGCCCATCCGCAGTGGGTTCACCGTGATTCGCTCGAACTTCATGGCCGCATCCTAGTTGCCGAAGAAAGTCATTCTACCTCGGTGACTTCGTCCAACGCCGAACCGGAGTGCCCAGAATTCGTCCGGGAAGTCGGTTTTGGATCCGAAAAGTAGTTTGAATCCGTTATTCCGTCCCGAGAAATCGTTGTAACCATTTTTCAGAACAGAGAGCGACAAATAATAATTTTCCGGAACCCATTACGATTTATCGGAGCCATGGGCGCATGCAGCCGGATACGGGCACTTCGTCGCCCGGTTCGAGCTCGACCGGTATCCGCTTCCACCGCATTCGTAATCGAGACGCGCGCGGGCGCTGCACGAACTGCGGGCTCGCGTAGCAACTTTCCAGGGGTCAACGAGGCCCGAACGCGTGGCCTGCTTGCAACGGCGGCTTCCCGCTGCGCGGCATCTCACTTCCCGCCACCGCGCGCCAACAGTCCGCGCAGCGCCTCGGCGACTTGGGTAACCGTCTCCGGATCCGGGAGCGGTAGGCGGAGATGGCGCTGTCCGGTGCGCGCGTCGATCTCCACCCACGGATGCGGGTCGGGCTGCGGC
>JBAVOG010000779.1:0-2907 GCA_049691875.1 Burkholderiales bacterium
AACCAGCACCAAAACTTCCCGGTGCTCGACTCCGTCGCAACAACTGGCACCCAGGTCTCCGTGGTCGGCACCCTGCGCAGCGCGGTCAGCACGAACTTCCGCATCGAATTCTTCGCCAATGCCGCCGCAGACGGCGAGGCCGGGCGCTATCTCGGCTTCGCGCACGTCACGACCGACGGGACCGGCGTCGCGCTGGTGAACGCGACGTTCTCCGGTACCCTGGCCGCGGGCGAGTTCGTCACCGCCGCCGCGACGCGCGCCGACGGCACGTTTACTTCGTTCTTCGAAACTTCCGAGGTCGGCGCGAGTGTCGTCGCCGTCGACGCGCGCAAGATTTCAGGCACGCTGCATCACGACGTCAACGGCAACGCCAGCGTCGCCGACGACAGCGGCGCGGTGTTCGCGAACGCGGCCAACGCCGTGCGCCTCTACCTCGACGATGGCGACGGCATAATCGATGCTGGGGATCTCCTCGTCGCGACCGTCTCGACTGACGCCGGAGGCGGCTACTCGTTCGCCAATCTCGGCGACGGCACCTATTGGGTCGTGGTCGACTCCAAGACGCTCGGCGCCGATTCCAATGTCTGGGCCGAGCAGACCTACGCCGTCACCGGCGCTGCGAGTACCGCCGCCGTCGGCGGCTTTCTCATCGCCGACGGCGCGCTCTACGGTGGCCGTGATGCTGGCGTGTCGGACGATGCGACGACGCTCACCACCGCCCAGCACGTGACGAAGGTGGAGTTGACCGCGACGGACGTCACCGGCGTGGACTCGGGATTCAGCTTCAACGTCGTCACGAGCGCGCGCGGCGACGCGAACGACGACGACAACGACGCCCTGAGCGGCCGAATGCAGCAAGGCACGCTGCGGCAGTTCATCCTGAACGCCAATGCCATCGCTGGCTCGAACGAGATGCGGTTCGTGCCGGGCGGTGCGGCCTTCGACGTCAGCGGCCCGTGGTGGGAGATCACTGTCGCAGGTGCCGCGCTGCCGACGATCCAGGGCATCTCCGGAGAGAACACCATCATCGACGGGACGGCCTACGCGGCGGTCGTGAACGGGGCGGCGCTGGACACGAACGTCGGTGCGGCGGGCGTCGGTGGGGGGGTCGGCGCCGGTGCGGGTGTCCTCACGTTGAGTGCTGTTGCGCGTCCGGAGCTCGAGATCGTCGATGGCGGTGGCTACGCCGTCGGCCTGGACATCCAGGCAACGGGAACCATCGTCCGGGATCTGGCGATTCACGGCTTCGGCAGCGGGCCGGTATCTGGCGACATCTATATCGGCGACGTGACAGGTACTGTCATCGAGAGCGCATTGATCGGCATGACCGCCGCCGGCGCGGATCCCGGTGGCGCGGCACGCACGCAAGGCACGGGCATCACGGTCGACCACGGCGATGGCGGCATCCTCCGTAACAGTCTCGTCGGTTACGCAGCGCTCTCCGGGATCGACCTGCGTGAAGCCACGGGCTGGCGGATTGAGGGCAACGAACTCCGCGGGGGTGGCTGGCTCGATGACGGCTGGGATGCCGTCAACATGCTGTACAACTCGAGCGCCGACATCATCGGCAACCTGATCGAGAACAACGTCGGGCCGGGCATTGACCTCGTGCTCGGCAGCGGCAGTACGCGGATCGAGAGCAACACGATCCGCAACAATGCCTCCGTCAGCGAGCAGTATGGCGTCGATTTCGAGAATGCCACCGGAACGAACGTGGTGCGCTGGAACCTCATCGCCGGAAACACCGGCGCCGGTGTCCTGGTCTCCGGCACCACCACCAGCGTTCAGATCACCGAGAACGTCATCTACGGCAACACCGGCCTGGGGATCGATCTCAGCAGCACCAGCCTCATCGGTGACGGCGTGACGATGAACGACAACGCCGTCTTCGATGCCGACAACGGGCCGAACGGTTACCAGAACTTTCCCGTCCTCACCGGGGCGGCAACCAACGGCACGACGGTCACGATCGCCGGCTCGCTCGACAGCGCCGCCGGCACCGCGTACCGCATCGAGTTCTTCGCGAACGGCGTCGGGGGCCCGCGCTTCCTCGGCGCGCTCTCCCCCGACCTGCTTGTCGGCGCCTCGGGCAGCGCCACTTTCTCCGCGAGTCTCGCCAAGTCGGTTGCGGTCAGCGAGACCATCACCGCAACCGCGACGAACCTCACCACCCTCGCCACCTCGGAGTTCTCGGCGGCGGTGGTCGCCGGCGCCCCGGGGTCGATCTCCGGGACGATTTACCACGACATCAACGGCAATGCGGACATCACCGACGACGGCGCCAGCGCGGTATTCGCCAACGCGCTGAACGCCGTAGCGCTGTACTTGGATGACGGCGACGGGATCATCGATTCGGGCGACTCGTTCGTTTCCGCTGTCAGCACCGACGCGCTCGGAGGCTACGTCTTCGGCAGCCTCGCCGCCGGCGACTACTACGTCGTCGTCAATTCGCAGCGCCTCTCCCCCAACCCGGCCCTCTGGGCGGAACAGACCTTTGCGGTAACCGGCGCGGCGACCGGCGGAGCTTTCACTATCACGAGCGGCGCGCTCTACGGGGGCCGCGAGCGCCTCGGGCCCGGATCCGGGACGTCCGACAACGCCGCAGGGTCGATCACCACCGCCGAGCACGTGACCAAGGTGACGCTGGCAGGCGGGAACGTCACCGGCATTGATTCCGGCTTCAGCTTCACAGCGATCACCAGCAATCGCGGCGACGCGATAGACGACGATACGTCGAACGCACGGATGCAGCAGGGCACGCTGCGCCAGTTCATCCTGAACGCGAACGCGCTGGCGGGTCCCCAGACTGCGAACTTCTCCATCAACTACAGCGGCGGCGGCGGCGCGCAGACGATCGACATCATCAACGCGGAGCTGCCGATGATCACCGGGACGGTGACCCTGGAC
>JBAVOG010000780.1:0-3731 GCA_049691875.1 Burkholderiales bacterium
GTCGCCGCGCTGCGCCACGTCCTGCAGGATCGACTCGACCGTCTGGCGCACTTTCGCGTCATTCGCGTCGGTCAGCGCCTTGTCGATGCGTCGCTTGAGATGAGTTGCCATCGGGAATCCTCCATGCGGCCCCTGATTTTCCGGGGCGCGAGCGAACCACGGTATCAGGAGCGCGCGCGGTCCGTCAATTTGCGGGGGCGCGCGCCGGGCGAAGGGCGAGCGGCGCGATGCCGATCAATCCAAGAATCGGTCCCGGAAGCAGGAGCCACGCAACCTTCGCGCCGAGCTCAGCGAGCAACCCGGAAGCGACGATGATTGCGACGACCGTGATGAAGAAGCCGATGCTGTTCTGGATGGCGAGCGCGCTGCCGACCAGTTCGGGCGGGCATGCGCGCGCGGATAACGCCGAGAACTGCGGCGAGTCCGCGACCACCATCACGCCCCAGAGGAGCATCAGTCCGAGCACGACCGGAACCGGTGCGCCCTGGACGAGCGGGAAGAAAAGGCACATTGCTCCCGAACCGGCGAGCGCTCCGGCCGCCACGCGCGCGCCGCCGATCGCCCGGCTCAGCCGCCCGCCGAGAATGCATCCCAGTCCGCCGATGCCGATGATGGCAAACGCCCACGCCGACACCGCGAGAGGCGCGACCGCTCCATTTCGCGCGAGCACCGGCACGAGCAGGAACGGGACGATGGTCCAGAACGCGTAGAGCTCCCACATGTGCCCAAAGTATCCGAAAGCTGCACTGCGGAACGCTGGAATCCGGAAGGCTCGTGTGACCGAGCCCCACCCGGAAGGCCTGGCGGCACCCGACTTGAGATGCGGTCCGTCACCTAGTCTGAAGATCATCACGGCGCCGACCAGCGCGAGCGCCGAACTCGCGAGGACGACGCCGCTCCACGGCCAGCCTCCGCCAGCGGCACGCACAGCATGGGGCAACGCAGTGCCGACCGTCAGCATGCCGACCAGCCATCCGAGCGCCTCCCCGGCGCGATCGGGCGACCAGCTCACGACCAGTTTCATCCCGAGTGGATAGACCCCGGCAAGCGCGATGCCGGTAAGAAAGCGGTAGGCCCACGCGCCTGCAAGGCCGGTGGCTAGGAGCGCGAAGGCAGCATTGGCCAGCGCTCCGAATATTGCGCACGCTGCGACGATCCGGCTAGCGGCGAATCGGTCCGCAAGCCCGGACAGGGCAAACACGAGCGTGCCCGCGATGAACCCGAGCTGCACGGCGCTCGTGAGCGAGCCGATGTCCGCAGGGGTCAAGCCCCACGCGCGGACGAGATCATCCGCCGCCGCGTTCGCGCTGAACCACAGCGACGTGCCGAGGAGCTGCGCAACAACGATGATCGGGATTGCGAATCGGCGCATGAGGGGAGGTTGGATGTTTCCCCTCCTCTTTGAGGAGGGGTGTCGCCGCAGGCGGCGGGGTGGTGTGTGCTCCGAGCCGAAGCAGTAACCACCCCGCCCGCTGCGCGGGCACCCCTCCTTGGAAGGGAGGGGATGGACTCGCTATCTGGGTCTACCCCAGCGTCGGCATATGAAAACCCGGTGCAGGCGTGTCTTGATGCGGCCAGCGGGTGGTGACGACCTTGGTGCGCGTGTAGAACTTGACGCCTTCCACGCCGTGCACGTGCAGGTCGCCGAAGAGCGAATTCTTCCAGCCGCCGAACGAATAGAACGCGACCGGCACCGGGATCGGCACGTTGATGCCGACCATGCCGACCTGGATTTCGTTCTCGAACCGGCGCGCGGCCCCACCCGACTCGGTGAAGATCGCCGTGCCGTTGGCATACGGATTGGCGTTCACCATGGCGATGGCTTCCTCGATTGTGGCCACGCGCAGAACGACGAGCACCGGACCGAAGATCTCGTCCTGGTAGATTTTCATTTTCGGCGTGACGTTGTCGAAGAGCGTCGTGCCGAGGAAGAACCCCTCCTCGCGGCCGGCGAGCTTGTATCCGCGACCGTCCACCACCAGCCTGGCGCCCTCTTTCACGCCGGTGTCCACATAGCCAGAGACCTTGTCGCGGTGCTCGCGCGTGATGAGCGGACCCATGTCCATGCCGTCCGCGTCGCCGGGACCGATCTTGATCGCCTTCGCTTTCTTCTCGAGCAACGCGACGAGCGGGTCGGCCGCGGCGCCCACCGCGACGACCGCAGAGATTGCCATGCAACGCTCGCCCGCCGAGCCGTAACCGGCGCCGGTCAGCGCATCGGCGGCAAACTCGATATCCGCATCGGGCAGTACCACGGCGTGATTCTTGGCGCCGCCCAGCGCCTGAACACGCTTCCCGTTCTTGGCGCACGTTTCGTAGATGTACTTCGCGATCGGCGTGGAGCCCACGAAGCTGACCGCCGCGATGCCGGGATGCGCGAGGATCGCGTCGACGGCCTCCTTGTCGCCGTGCACGATGTTGAACACGCCGTCGGGGAGCCCGGCTTCCTTGAGAAGCTCGGCCATGCGCATCACGGTGGAGGGCACCTTTTCGGAGACCTTGAGCACGAAGCAGTTTCCGCACGCGATCGCCACGGGAAACATCCACATCGGCACCATCGCGGGAAAGTTGAACGGCGTGATGCCCGCGCAAACCCCGACCGGCTGGCGCACGGTGTGCGTGTCCACGCCCGTCCCCACGTTCTCGGAATGCTCGCCCTTCAGGAGCTGCGGAATGCCGCACGCGAACTCGACCACCTCGATGCCGCGCTGCACCGAACCCATGGCATCCGGCAGCGTCTTGCCGTGCTCCGACGTGACGAGCTGCGCAAGCGCCTGGTGATTCGCCTGCAGCAATGAGAGAAACTTCTGCATGACGCGCGCGCGCCGGAGGATGGACGCATCGCGCCACTCGGGAAAGGCCCGCTGCGCCGCCTTCACGGCCGCGTCGACATCGGCCGCGTTCGCCAGCGCGACGTGGCGGGTCACCTGACCGGTGGCGGGGTTGTAGACCGGACCGATGCGCTTGCTCGTCGCGGGAGTGGGCTTGCCGTCGATCCAGAACGGAATGGTCGCGAAGGTGTCGGCAGGCTTGTTCATCGAAGGATCCTCGGGGTACCGGTGGAGGCATTTTCCCCCAAACACCAGTGCGGTGCCTACTGGCTTGCGGTGATCCCGCCGTCGACGTAGAGGATCTGCCCGGTCACGAACGCGCACGCGGGCGAGCAAAGCAGCAATCCGGCGCCGGCGATGTCGCGCGGCTCGCCCAGCCGGCCGAGCGGAATGCGCGGCAGGACGGTTGCGAGAAAATCCGGACGTGCCAGATGGTGAGCAATCATCTCGGTGCGCACGTAGGTCGGCGCGATCCCGTTCACGGTGATGCCGTGCGGCGCGAGCTCCATCGCGTGCTGCTTGACGAGGAGCGCGAGGCCGCCCTTGGTGGAGCTGTAGGCCGAGTAACCGCGCCCGCGCATGGCGAGCATGGATCGCACCGAGAGCAGATGGACCTGCCGCCCCCACCCCAGCGCGATCTGGTGACGCGCGGCAGCCTGGCCCAGGAACATCGCCGCCTTCAGGTTGAGCTGATAGACCTCGTCGAATGCCGCTTCGGTCACCTCGAGCAGCGCCTGCTCGCGATTCAGTCCGATGCAGTTCACGAGGATGTCGAGCCTTCCCTGCTCGCGCGCAACCTCGTCGACCGACTCGCGGATGCTCGCCACCGAGTGGGCGTCGAGCGCCGCCCCCGCCGCGCGATAACCCGCACGGCCGAGCTTTTCCGCCAGCGCGCTGGCC
>JBAVOG010000781.1:0-3006 GCA_049691875.1 Burkholderiales bacterium
GCTTCGCAGCCACCCCTCCTTGAAAAGGAGGGGAAACAACATTTGTTAGCGAGCGAATCGAAGAATGTTCCGTGTCTCGCAGTTCATGCAGGAGCTCGTGGCGCCGACGCCGGTCGGCCCCCGTCGAAATCCACCCGGGCCAGTCGTGATCTGGAACCTGATCCGGCGCTGCAATCTCACCTGCGCGCACTGCTATTCGGTGTCCACGGACATCGACTTTCCGGGGGAGTTGTCAACCTCCGAAGTATTCACGGTGATGGACGATCTCGAGCGCTTCCGCGTGCCCGTGCTCATCCTGTCCGGAGGAGAGCCCCTGATCCGGCCGGACATCTACGACATCGCCCTGCGCTCGAAGGACATGGGGTTCTACACCGCGCTTTCCTCCAACGGGACGCTGATGGACGAAGCGCACGTCAACCGGATGAGCGCGATCGGCTTCGACTACGTCGGCATCAGCCTCGATGGACGCCGCGAGACCCACGACCGGTTTCGTCGCAAGGCGGGCGCTTTCGACGCATCGGTCGCCGCATTGCGACGCTGCCGGGACGCCGGCATCAAGATCGGCGTGCGCTTCACGCTCACGGAGGGTAATCAGAACGATCTGCCGTGGTTGCTGGAAATGATCGAGACCGAGGGGATCGACAAGTTCTACCTTTCCCATCTCAATTATTCGGGGCGCGGCAATGTCAACCGCAAGCACGACGCGTTTCTCGCGACCACACGCCGCGCAATGGACCTCCTCTTCGACACATGCTGGGACTACCAGTCGCGCGGTCTGCACAAGGAGTTCGTGACGGGGAACAACGACGCGGACGGCGCCTACTTCCTCTTCTGGGTGCGCAGAAACGTGCCGCACATGGAAGGCCACGTCCGCGCGAAGCTCGCGCAATGGGGCGGCAACAGCTCGGGCGTGAACGTCGCGAACATCGACAACGTCGGGGACGTGCATCCGGACACCTACTGGTGGGACTACTCGCTCGGCAACGTGCGTCGGCGACCTTTCTCCGAGATCTGGCAGGACGTCTCCGATCCGATCATGGCCGGACTGAAGGCGAGCCCGCGGAACATCAAGGGACGCTGCGCCGCATGCACGTACTTCGACATCTGCGGTGGCAACACGCGGACGCGCGCGCGCAGCCTGACGGGCGACCCGTGGGAAGAGGATCCCGGCTGCTACCTCGATGACGACGAGATCGGCGTGGCGAGCGCTCGCGAGCGGCTCAAGGTGAGCCCGTATACGCGCCCGAAACGGACGGCGACCCCGGCAGAATGATGGCGTTGCAACTGTTACGAGTTGCGATCGGTTTCGTGCTTGCGATGGCGGGCTGTTCCGCGCTGGCCGACGCTGGACAGCTCTTCCGTCAGCACTGCGCCGAATGCCACGGTGCGGACCGTTTCGGGGGAATCGGTCCGGCGTTGCTGCCTTCGAATCTGGAGCGGCTGCGCAAGCCGGCAGCCGAGCAGGTCATCGCGCGGGGACGGCTCGCCACGCAGATGCCGGCATTCGCCGACAAGCTCTCATCCGAGGAAATCAAGGCGCTCGTCGGCTTCGTCTACGCGGAGCCGGCCGAGCCCCCGGTCTGGGGGCTGGAGCAGATTCGCGCCTCGCGTGTCGCGCACGTGGATGCCGACGCGCTCCCCGCGAAACCCGCATTCGCGGCCGACCCGCTCAATCTCTTCGTGGTCGTGGAGGCCGGCGATCACCACGTCACCGTCCTCGACGGCGACCGTTTCGAGCCGCTCGCGCGGTTCGCGAGTCGCTACGCGTTGCACGGCGGCCCCAAGTTCTCCCCCGATGGCCGCTACGTCTACTTCGCGTCGCGCGACGGATGGATCACCAAGTACGACCTGTGGAACCTGAAGACGCTGGTCGAGATCCGCGCCGGCCTCAACACGCGCAATGCCGCCGTATCGGGCGATGGCCGCTACGTCCTCGTCGGCAACTATCTGCCGCACACGCTGGTCGTGCTGGACGCCCGGGATCTCACCCCGGTTAAGGTCATCGACGTCAAGGACGAACGCGGGCGCACTTCACGGGTCTCCGCGGTCTACACGGCTGCGCCGCGCAACTCGTTCGTCGTGGCACTCAAGGACGTCCCGGAAGTCTGGGAGCTTCGCTATGACGCGGACGCTCCGCCGGTGTTCGCCGGACTGGTCCACGACTATCGACTCGGTGAGGCGATCGGCGAAAAGGGACAGTTCACCCCCCGGCGCGCGCCACTCGAGAACGTGCTCGACGACTTCTTCTTCGACCAGTCGTACGCCTACGTCATCGGCGCGACTCGCGGTGCGGGCGGGCAGGGTGGTCACGGGCAGGTGGTGAACCTCGACGTGCGGCGCAAGATCACGGATGTGCCGTTGCCGGGGCTTCCGCATCTCGGATCGGGGATCAGCTGGGACTGGAACGGACATCGCGTGATGGCGACGCCCAATCTGCGGGAAGGGATCGTGAGCATCATCGACACCAGGACCTGGCAGATCCTCAAGCAGATCCCGACCAACGGCCCGGGCTTCTTCATGCGCAGTCACGAGAACACGCCCTATGCGTGGGTGGACGCGATGATGAGCAAGGACAGGAAGGACACCCTGCAGATCATCGACAAGCGGACGCTCGAGGTCGTGGGCTCCGTCACGCCGGATCCGGGCAAGACGGCCGCGCACGTCGAGTTCACGCGCGACGGCCGCTACGCGCTCGTATCGGTGTGGGAGATGGACGGCGCACTTGTCGTGTACGACGCAGCGACGCTCAGGGAGGTGAAGCGCCTTCCGATGCGGCGTCCGGTCGGCAAGTACAACGTCTACAACAAGATCACGCGCTCCGAGGGCACCAGTCACTAACCATCGGGGAAGCTCCGAAGTACGTCGTCATTCCCGCGCAGGCGGGAATCCAGTCCGAGCCCACTCGCAGGCTTGCTGGATCCCCGTGCGCGCGGGGATGACTTGATCGGAGCTCCCTCAGAGCATGCGAGAGGGGTGCCGGAAGCGATCTGCTACTTTCCCTTGGCT
>JBAVOG010000782.1:0-4714 GCA_049691875.1 Burkholderiales bacterium
GAGCGATCTCTACGGGAGAAGCGGGCGACGCCCGCACGCCAGCGTCAATTTCGTCGCGGCGCACGATGGCTTCACAGTGCGCGACGTAGTGAGCTACAACGACAAGCACAACGAGGCGAACGGCGAGGAGAACCGCGACGGTCACAACAACAACCTGTCCTGGAACTGCGGCGCGGAGGGACCGAGCGACGACCCGGCGGTGAACGCGCTCCGCGCGCGGCAGAGCCGCAACCTGCTCGCGACGCTGCTCTTCTCCCAGGGCGTGCCGATGCTGCTCGCTGGCGACGAGTTCGGCCGCACGCAGCAGGGCAACAACAATGCGTACTGCCAGGACAACGAAGTATCGTGGCTCAAATGGGAACTCGACGACGAGCAGAGGAAGCTGCTGCGGTTCGTGCAGCGCCTGATCGCTCTGCGGCGCGCGCACCCGGTGTTCCGGCGCCGCGACTTCTTTCAGGGTCGCCCGCTGCGGGGCAGCGACGTCAAGGACATCGTCTGGCTCACCAACGCGGGCACCGAAATGAGCGACGAGGAGTGGGAGAAGCACCATGCACGCTCGCTCGGGGTGTATCTCGCGGGCGACGGGCTCACGGAGACCGGTGGGCGCGGCAAGCCGCTGCGCGACGACAATTTCCTGCTGCTCTTCAACGCGCACCACGACGTTGTCCCGTTTCGCATGCCGGACTACGGCGGCCGCTGGGTGGCGATGCTCGACACGAGCCATCAGGACGGCCTCGCGCCGGGCGGGTCCATCGACTCCGGCGCCGAATACGCGCTCAACGGACGCTCGCTCGCGCTGCTCATGCACGCGAAGGCGTCGGACTGACGGTACGCGCCGCGCAGTCCCGACGCGAAGGAGAGACTTCAGAGATGCAACGCCGTCACGCCATGCCATTTGGCGCCGAATTGCGCCAGGACGGCGCGACCCGATTCCGGCTCTGGGCGCCGGAGGCCAAGCGGGTCGAGCTCGTACCAGGAATTGACGACGGATCCAAAGACGCGGGCTCGGGTCTCGCGATGCCCGCGCAGCCTGGCGGGTGGTACGAGGCGGTCGTTCCCGAAACGCCGGCGGGCACCCGATACGCATACCGCATCGACGGCGATCTCAGGGTTCCCGACCCCGCGTCGCGCAGCAACCCCGACGACGTCCACGCGCCGAGCATGGTCGTCGACCCGGCGGCGTACGAATGGCGCGATGCCGGCTGGCGAGGCCGACCGTGGGAAGAAGCGGTGATCTACGAGTTGCACCTCGGTACGTTCACCCCCGAGGGCACGTTCGCTGCCGCGATCGGCAAGCTGGACTACCTCGCGAACCTGGGCGTCACCGCGCTGGAGATCATGCCGGTGGCCGACTTTCCCGGGAAGCGCAACTGGGGCTACGACGGCGTCCTGCCGTTCGCACCGGACGCGGCGTATGGCACGCCCGCGGACCTCAAGCGCCTCGTCGACTCGGCGCACGCCAAGCGGTTGATGGTGCTCCTCGACGTCGTCTACAACCACTTCGGACCCGAAGGCAACTACCTCCACGCGTATGCGCCGCAGTTCTTCAACCCGCGCCACCAGACGCCATGGGGGGCGGCGATCAACTTCGACGCAGACGGGTCGCGGGTGGTACGCGATTTCTTCATCCACAACGCGCTGTACTGGATCGAGGAGTACGGCATGGACGGTCTGCGGCTCGACGCAATTCACGCCATCGCGGACGACTCGCAGCCCGACATCGTCGCGGAGCTTTGCGAAGCGGTGCGCGCGGGACCGGGCCGCGACCGGCACGTGCACATCGTGCTCGAGAACGACAAGAACCAGGCCGGCTATCTCGTGCGCGATGCTCGGCTCGCGCCGGTCCGGGCCTCCGCCCAGTGGAACGACGACATCCATCATGCGTTCCACATCCTCGTCACTGGCGAGCGAGACGGCTATTACGCCGATTATGCGAGGCGACCGCTCTGGTATCTCGGCCGCTGCCTCGCAGAAGGTTTCGCGCACCAGGGCGAAGTCTCGGCGTACCGGGACGGCACGGCGCGCGGCGAGCCGAGCTCGCAGCTTCCCGGAACCGCCTTCATATCGTTCTTGCAGACGCACGATCAGGTCGGCAACCGGGCGTTCGGCGAGCGCATCGCGCAGATCGCCGACCCCAAGGCACTGCGTGCCGCCGTCGCGTGCCACCTGCTCGCCCCCGCTCCGCCGCTGATTTTCATGGGCGAGGAGTTCGGCGCCGGCAGCCCGTTCCTGTTCTTCTGCGATTTCGGGCCGGAGCTCGCCGCCGCGGTCACGAAGGGGCGCCGGGACGAGTTCGGCAAGTTCGAGCGCTTCCGCAACCCCGCGATCCAGGCGACCATCCCCGACCCGAACGATCCCGCGACATTTGCTGCATCGAAGCTTGACTGGTCCGCGATCGATCGCGGCCCGCAGGCGGAGTGGCTCGCCCTGTACCGCGAGCTGCTCGCGCTGCGGCATCGACATATCGTGCCCCGGCTCGGCGGCATGCGATCGGGCGGAGTCTTCGCACTGATCGGCGATGACGCGCTGAGCGTCGACTGGACGCTCGGCGATGGCGCGCAGCTGCATCTGGTCGCGAACTTCTCCCTATCGCCGTGCGGTAGCATCGATGTACCGGCGGGAGAAGTGCTGTACGTCTCCGACATGCCGGCGGAAGGCGACCTTGCGCGCCGCGTGCTGCCCGCCCATTCGGTCGTCGTCACGCTGGAGACTTCCGCATGAGCGGTGCCGGAGGCCTGGCGGAGCTCGCCCGACTGCACGGCATCGCCCCGGACTACACGGACATCTGGGGCAAGCGTCACGGGGTCGCGGACGAGACGTTCGTCGCCCTGCTCGCCGAATTCGGCGTCGACGCCACGACGCCGCAGGCCACCGACGCGGCGCTCCGCGCGCACGAATCCCACCGCCGGAGCGAGATCCTCCCCCCGGTGATCGTGGTCCGCGAGGGCGCCGCGCCCTGGACCCTGCGGCTGAATCTGCCCGCCTCACTCGACGCTGCCCCGCTTGCCTGGCAGGTCGTCGAGGAGCGCGGCGCGAACCATTCGGGCGAGTTCGTGCCCGGCGAGTTGCCGAGCCCTGAGCGCACCGGTGAAATCATCGCGCGCGAGTTCCCGCTGCCCATCGCGGTCGGGTCCGGCTACCACCGCCTGACAATCCTGCACGCCGGCACGGTCGCGGCCGAGTCCCTGATCGTGGTCGCGCCGCCCGTGTGCTACCGCCCGGCCGCAGTCCAGGGCGAGGGACGCGTCTGGGGCGCCGTCGCGCAGGTCTATGCGCTGCGCTCGCAGCGCAACTGGGGGATCGGCGACTTCACCGATCTGCGCACCGTCCTCGAGCAATGGGCGCATCGCGGCGCTGCGATCATCGGCGTGAATCCGCTGCACGCCCTGTTTCCGCACAACCCGGCGCACGCAAGCCCGTACAGCCCGTCGTCGCGCCTGTTCCTGAACGTGCTCTTCATCGATGTGGAAGCGGTGGAGGACTTCCGCGAATGCGAGGAGGCTGCAAACGAGGTTTTCTCGGCGCCGTACCAGGCGCGGCTGAAAAAGCTGCGCGAGGTGCCGCTGGTCGACTACCCGGCAGTCGCAGAGACCAAGTTCGCGACGCTCGAGCGCCTTTACGCCCACTTCCGTGATCGGCATCTCACGAAGGGCACCGGCCGCGCGCAGGCATTCCGGACATTCCAGACGGACCGCGGCAGGCAACTGTGGTGCCATGCGCTCTTCGAAGCGCTGCAGGCGCATTTTCATCGCGAGGATCCGAATGTCTGGGGCTGGCCGGTCTGGCCGGAGCCCTACCGCGACCCGGATTCGCAGGAAGTCCGGCAATTTGCGGAAGCGCATGCCGTGCGGGTCGAGTTCTACCAGTATCTGCAGTGGCAGGCGGAGGTCCAGCTCGCCCAGGTCGGCCGGCGATCGTTCCAGCTCGCGCTCGGCGTCGGGCTGTACGAGGATCTCGCGGTATCGATCGACCGCGGCGGCGCCGAAGCCTGGGCGAACCAGGATCTCTATGCCGTGACGGCGAGCGTGGGCGCACCACCCGACGACTTCAACCTGGCGGGACAGAACTGGGGCCTACCGCCGCTGCGCCCGGAGCGGCTGCGCGAGGTCGGCTATGCGCCATTCATCGCCACGCTGCGCGAGAACATGCGCCACGCGGGCGCGCTGCGTATCGACCACGTCATGGGACTTGCCCGCCTCTTCTGGATTCCGGCGGGCAAGTCGCCCGTGGACGGCGCATACGTCCACTATCCGTTCGCCG
Organism: Burkholderiales bacterium; assembly: GCA_049691875.1. Taxonomy (GTDB): domain Bacteria; phylum Pseudomonadota; class Gammaproteobacteria; order Burkholderiales; family SG8-39; genus JAABRB01. The sequence goes on from JBAVOG010000782.1 coordinate 4,261, forward strand.
ATCTGCTCGGGATCATCGCGCTGGAGAGCCATCGCAATCAGTGCATGGTCATCGGCGAGGATCTCGGCACGGTCCCGGACGAAGTGCGCGCGGCGCTCAATGCCTACGGAATTCTCTCCTACCGGCTGCTCTTCTTCGAGCGAAATGCCGAAGGCGACTTCCGCCCGCCTGCCGAATACCCCGCCGACGCACTCGTCGCCGCAAGCACGCACGACCTCCCCACGCTCGCCGGTTACTGGGAAGGAAGCGACCTCCTGCTGCGCGACCAGCTGGGCCTGATCCCGGACGATTCCCAGCGCCAGAGCCGCGTCGTCGAGCGCGCCCAGGACCGAGCACGACTGCTCCTCGCGGTCGAGCGCGAAGGGCTGCTGCCACAAGGCGCGACCGTGAACCCGGTGTCGATGCCGAGCATGACCCCGGAGTTCGTGCGCAGCCTGCACATCTACCTTGCGCG
>JBAVOG010000783.1:0-1638 GCA_049691875.1 Burkholderiales bacterium
GGCTGTCAAGTAACGCAGGAGCCGGTCGGGAATCTGCTCGTCCACCAGATAACCGGTGAAGCCGAGGGCAAAGCCGAGGATCACGAGGATGGCGCCTGAGAGCATGGCGCTTTCGACCATGATGCCCGGCAGTTGGCGCCGGAAATCGACTTCCTGGAGAACGAAGCATTCGACGACGACGACGTAGAGCAGGATTACGGCTGCTACTTCGGTAATCGTCACGAATCCGCCGTACACGCCGACAACGAGAACCCCCACGATCGGCCAGTCCCAGGCGGCCGCCGTGAACGCGGACTTGACGCGCGGCCAGGAAACAGTGGATGAGACACGGGAATTTTCATTCGCGCGACCCCGCAGCCACTGGTTGACGGCGGCGTAAAGCGACACCCCCCCGACCAGCAGAATGCCCGGCAGTAGTGCGGCTTTGAAGAGGCCGGTGATATCGATCTGGGCGATCACACCGTAGAGAATGACCGGCAGGCTGGGGGGAAACAGCAGCCCGAGGCTGCCGGAAGTGGTCAACAGTCCCAACGTGAAGGGTTCGCGGTAACCCTCCTGGCGCAGAACCGGGTAAAGGACGCTTCCCAAGGCCACGATGGTCACCCCGCTGGCCCCGGTCAAGGCCGTAAAAAAGGCACAGGAACAGAGCGCAGCAATCGCCAGGCCTCCCGGCAGCCAGCCGACCAGTGCTTGCAGAAGCTTCATGATCCGCCGTGGGGCCGCGGTTTCTGTGAGAAGCACTCCCGTAAACGTGAACAGCGGCAGGGCCACCAGGACCGGCATCGAGGCCAGCCGGTTCATTTCGATCAGAACCACCTGCAGCGCCATCCAGTTGTGGCCGGCTGCGTATAGACAGACCATCGTCAAGCCGGCAATAACGGTGAAGAGGGGGATTTCGAGCAAGGCCAATCCGGCCACGACGGCAATCGCGAGGGTGAAAAGCGTCACGCTCCCCCCTCCGGCGGATCATCTCGTGTCGTACCACGATCGTGGCCGGGGCCGCCGCTTGCAAGGGCTGTCGCCGGCCGCACGGCAGCCAGACCACCCAATAGACTTCGGAAAAAGGACATGGCAAAAAAAAGCGGAAAGACAACTGCCGAACCGCCCTGCAGACCGAAGATCGCCATTTCGTTTCTCACGAAGGTCAGTGACGCCGCGAACAGAAATCCCATGACGACAGCGCCGAACAGGCTGCCCAGCAGCCGTGCCAGACGGCGGGTGCGGTGGCCGGCATACCGCAGCAGGATCTCGAGTTTGATGTGCCGTTGTTTCTTCAGGGCGAGGGTCGCACCGATCAACGCCAGCCAGAGTACGATATTGGGACTGATCTCGAGAATTTTCTGGTAGGAGACGCCGAAGAGGTTGCGGGCAATGATGTTGGCAGTGATCATCAGCACCAGCGCCGCAAACAGAAAAATCACTACCGCTTGCTCTATGATCTCAAGCGTGTCGTCGATCTTGGCAAACAAGCGCATGGGTTGCATTCCTGCCGCGCCTCCCGGATCGTGGGAACGGGGTGGGGTTTCCCCGACAATTATCGGTTAAAATAACAATCCGATAGAGACGTCACGTCTGCGTCACCGACGTTGGTCCTCGAGAAGCGTCGACACCGTATCGAAGAGTTCCCGAGAATAGAGG
>JBAVOG010000784.1:0-5057 GCA_049691875.1 Burkholderiales bacterium
GCGCCGCGGCCCTGGTCCTCGGCCTTCTTGAAGCAGGGCAGAAGGTCGTCGTATCGCCAGCCGGGAATGCCCCAGCCGTCGAAGTCCTCGCGCTGTCCTCGGACGTACACGAGCCCATTGATCGAGGACGAGCCACCCAGCACCTTGCCGCGCGGCGTGAAAACGCGACGGCCGTGCAGCCCGGGCTCCGGCTCGGACTCGTAGGCCCAGTTGACGTCGGTGCGGGTGAAGAGCTTGCCGTAGCCGAGCGGCACGTGAATCCAAAGATTCGTGTCGCGCGGGCCGGCTTCGAGCAGCAGCACGCGGTGCCGCGCGTCTTCGGTGAGGCGGCTGGCGAGCACGCACCCCGCCGTGCCCGCCCCCACGATCACGTAATCCCAGGTCTCAGCCACGCTCGACGTGCAGGAAGCAGCAGCCCTTTGCGCCCGGCGTCCAGGTGCGGTTCTCGAAGCGGAAGCCCGCGCCCTCGAACAGGCCCTTGTCGACCGCGCCGGCGATGCGACACAGCTTCGCCACCGTCTCCTCGGGCAGCCCAGCCTCGCGCCAGGCGTCCTTGAGCGGGCAGCCGTGCAGCTGGATCTCGAGCGCCGCCCCGCCGCTCTTCAGTACCTCTGGCTGGAAGATGCCCTGCCCGCCCGGGACCGAGGCGAGAAATGCCGTGCGCAGCCCTTCCAGGTCGCCCGGTCCATACTGGGCGAAGTTCTTGCCCATCGCACGCCCGCGCCGGTAGATGGCGCGCATGAGGAGCTCCTCGGCCCTCGCCTCGCCCAACTCCGCGGCGAGCACGTCGTACACCTCCATGTAGACGAGCGCGCGGTTCTTCATCTGCGCGACGAGGTCGCGCCGGTCGTTGTCGGCCATCGGCCTTTCCTCCTAGACGGTTGCTCGGGAGCGTGATGATGCGAGGGCGTCACCGAGAGCCTATTGTTGCGCGCTTCTCGGTGGGTCCGTACGTATACTAGCGTCTGTCGGAGTCCGAGCAAGGGCTGTTCTTCCGCAGGTCGTAGGTTCGAGCCCTACTCGGGGCGCCAGTAAATCAAAGGGGAATTCTCTCTACGAACCCTCATCCTCTCGCTGTTCTCGGATTCTGCTGCAGTATCGCTGGCATGCGCTCATGGATTCGCCTGGGTGCGGCGGCCCTATTGGCCCGCTCGGTCGTGCGCGAGTCCCGATTACGTCGGGGAATTCGCCTCCTCCCGACACAAAATCCAAGCCTCACCTCCACCGTCGCGCCCAGCTCCGGCCTGCAGCGCTTGCGGAGGTGCCGTTGGATTTCCTATCACTTGACAGTGAGCACCCGGACGTGGGTCAACACCTCGTCCTCGATCGTGGTTGGCCGGGTTTGTCGAAGTCCCTTGTGGGCGGACCCGGATCGCGCCATGCTATGCGTGAGGCAGACCCAGTGGAGACGCGGATGGTGCTCGTCGACGAAGCAGTCGCCATCGATCTCGGCGTACGGTCACTCGGCACGTCCGGTCCCGGCGTCGTCTACGTCGATCGTGCCGTGCGCGAGCCCGGTGAGGTCGTCGTGGGTCCGCGCACGTTCTCGTTGACCCGACCCGCGGTGATGGTGTTCCGCGACGAGATGCCCGGCGCGAACTGGATGCACCCCTGTACGTATGCGCTGGTCGATGCACAGTCCGGCGAGTCCGTGCTGACTGTCTCAGCCAACCGTCCACCGGTGTTCGGCAGATTGCCGGACACCTGGGTCGTGGCGGTCGACCCGAACGGGCGGGCGGACCTCGCACCGCTCTGACAACTCACCGAGGGGGATTCATGGCCAATCCACGCCGCAAGGCGAGTGCGCAGATCCTTGACCGCGTTCGCTCGCATGCCTACGCAATGCTTACTCCGCAGACCGCCGCTGTCCACCATCTTGGGGTAGTGCCGCGCATCCTGCGCAAGGGCGAGATGCTGGCGCTCGTTGATCGCAAGATCAAGGTGCCGGAGGATTCCGTCCTCGTCTTCGAAGACCAGATGCCGGGTGCGAACTTCGGCCACCCGTGCCGTTACCTGTTCCAATCGCCGAAGGACGGTTCGATCCTCCACACGATGGAGGCGATGTTCCCGCCCGAGGTCTCCGACATCGCACTCCGCCCGGAGTACTTCCACGAGCCGCTCGCGCAGCCGGAGATTCGCTCGAACATCTATGCCAAGGTCGACTGGTCGAAGATCGCGTACTACCCCTGGCTCGTGGACGACAACCGGTTCGCGTTGTTGTGGACCAGCCAGATCAGCAACCGGCGCCACGTCGAGGACACCGAGTTCGCATATCGCATCCTGCGGCACAAGTTCGGGTTCCCTGCATCGAAGATCTACGTGCTCTGTTACAACGGCACCATCGACTCGACCGACTTCCACGGTACGAACATGGCCACCTGGGTCGGCGACGGTACCGCCTACCAGATGCAGGTCAATGGGGCGGCGACGAAGGCCAATCTGCAGTCGACCCTGACCACGATCGGCAATCGCATGAACGCCGACAGTCTGCTGTTTGTCCACACCAACAACCACGGCTCGCCGTCCGGTCTGTGCGTGGACAACTCCTCGGTCGTCACGCCCACCGAGTGGTCGACGATGCTCGATGGCATGAAGTCCTTCGGAACCCTGGTGGTGACGATGGAGCAGTGCTACTCGGGTGCGTTCCTGCAGCCAACGCTCGACCACAGCAAGGCGAGCCGTACCTCGTTCGCGAGCGCGGTGCCCGCCGACAAGGTCAGTGCGGGCGACTCGCACTTCGACCAGTGGGCCCGCACCTGGTTCGAGGCCGTCAACCGAGCGACCGCGTACGGTGCGAGCCTGGCGCACAATCCCGACGCCAACGCCGACGGACGGGTCAGCGTTAAGGAGGCCTTCACATACTCGGACACCTATGAGTACGCCAACATCTACGACGACCCGCAGTACGGGGACAAGCCGGTCGGCTGCGGATCGCAGATCTACCTGACGAAGGCGCCTTCGCTTGCGGACATCCTGCGCGAGATCCTCGACAAGTACCTCCTGCTCAAGGGCCACGTCATCAAGCATCCGATCCCGGACCCGCCGCCGGACTGGTCCGCGAAGTTGCTCGATTCGCTTGAACTCGCCGATGCGCTTGCACAGCGGTTCGCCGCGATCGACGGCCGCGGTGTCGGCGACCTGGTCGAGGAATCGCTCAAGGACGCAGCGGAGATTGCCAAGGCAGGGCATGCGCTGGCGCCGCAGCGTGTTCGGGCTCGGGCGGCGAAGGCGGGTGCAGCGAGCGCTCGGCGGCGCTGACAGGACATCGGATCGGTTGCGGCTCCGCGGTGTGCCAGCCGCCACCGGTGCGTTCGGCGGAACAGCTACCTCGTCCACACGCTGCCGTGGGTCAAGTCGTCGAACGGTTCGTTCGCCGGCGCTGGTAGGGTGTCCCGGTGAGCGGGTCGGGCGGCGTCCAGGCAAGAAAAATGAGGAGCTGCTCACTTTATTCTTGAGGAATGCCTCATGTTTCTGTGAGGATGCCTCCCGTGACGACGACTTTCAGGGACCCCTTCGCGGATTCCGCCCCATTTGATTCGATCGTCTTCAACTTCCGCGATGCTTGGATGTCGACGTTGGCAGGTGCGCAGCCTGGAGCTTACCGCCGGTGCCTCTTTCCGGCGTCAGCTCGACGCGTTGCGTGAGAGCGGTCCTGAGGGGTCGCCGGAGGATGCTCGGGGCCGGCAACGCGCTACGCGCCGTCGCTAGCTAGCATCGCTGCCAGTTCCTCGTCGCTCAGTCCTTCGAGCGCCTCCAGCCCACGCCGCCCCACCGCTGAGACCTCGATGCTCTTCCGCTTGACGGTTAACTCTGCGGCAGCATGAAGCCCGCAAAAAACGCCGCCAGGGCTTCATGGGCATCCAGCGGCAGCACGTGGGCGACATACTGGTCGGGGCGCACGACCACCATGCAACCCTTGTCCCGGTCGATGCTTCGCATATCGAAAATGTCCTGGTCGCTTTTCAGATCCGGGCAGAACATCTTTTCATAGTCGATCAAGCCATAACGGCCTTTGCATGGTTTCAGGAACGAGGGCATCTTCTCGAAGTCGAGCTCACGATGCCCTTGCTGGAAAACGGCCCGCACATCGAATATCGCATCGATGTCCTGCCCTGCCGGCGTGAACTTCCTGACGGGCGAGGCGGGGGATTCCGCCAGATACCCGCACAGCGCCCGAATGCGTGATGCGGGGGTTGCCGGGTCCTCGACGCCCGCGAAGGCATACACGCGCCAACGGCCGTCCGCTCGGGCGGCATGCCCCAGATGAACGAGCCTGGCATCTCCGAGACGGATCACCGGTGCGGAATGGAAGCGGGTGCCGATTGCGTAGCCTTTTGCCAGATGCTGGTGCGTTGATTCGCCGCAGATGATCGAGGGGCGGTAGTGGGTGCCCATGCCGGCGGTGAAACGCCCCTGCTTGACGAAGTACCTCTGGAACTCCTTCGGGTCGACCCCCTCCGATTCGGCATCGGCAGCTTCCCTGGGCCGATCACTGAACATCTTGGCCCACTCGCGATCAAAGTCGATCAGCTCCTGCGCGGCGGGTTGACGTTCAGCTGAGTAGGTGTGCAGCAGCTCCGGCGCGCACTGTTTCCGCAACACCGAGGCCAGCTTCCAGCCGAGGTTGAACGTGTCCTGCATGGAAAAATTCATACCCTGGCCGGCTTTCGGACTGTGCGTATGACAGGCGTCTCCGGCGATGAAGACACGCGGCCAACGCGACCCGACCTCGTGCGCCGGCACATCGTCGTACTTGTCGCAGATCCGCTGGCCGATCTCGTAGACGGACCACCAGGGGACTTCTTTCACCGCCAGGGTATAGGGATGCAGGATGCGCTGCGCCGCCGCGATGATGTGGTCGAGCGTGATCTTCCGGTTGGTGACTCGCTCGTCTTCGTCCAGCTTGTCCAGCTCAACATAGATGCGCACCCAGTAGTGTCCGGACGTTAGTCGAACAGTTTCAGTTGATTAACGGGAATGGTCTGGATGTCGTCGGTGATGATGTCGGCAAGTAGCTGATCCAAGGGGATTCGCTCGAACATGGTGAGGCTCAGGAT
>JBAVOG010000785.1:0-16374 GCA_049691875.1 Burkholderiales bacterium
CTTGCCATCTGGGGCGGCGACAATCTGAAGATTCCGGTGCCGCAGCTGCTGCGCGGCGCCGTCGAGTTGCCTGGCGGGATGTATTACCCCAAGTACCGATTCCTGCTCATCTTGTTCGGCGTGCTGGTGGGCGGGGCGCTCTGGCTCCTGTACCGGAAGACCCAGATCGGGGCGGTCGTTCGAGCCGGCGTCGATGACCGCGAGCAGGTGAGCGCAACCGGGATCAACATCGACCGACTGTTCGTGATCACTTCCGGGCTCGCCTCGTTTCTCGCCGGAATGGCGGGCGTCGTGGGCGGTGCGTTCCTCACGCTGTATCCGGGCGCGGAGTGGGAAATCCTCGTCTACGCGCTGGTGGTCGTCATCGTCGGCGGGCTCGGCAGCCTCGAGGGCGCAATGATCGGCGCGCTCATCGTGGGTCTGCTCGATGCATACGGCCGCTGGTTGCTCCCGGAATTCTCGTACTTCGTGCTTTTCGGACCGATCGCGCTGCTGATGCTCTTTCGCCCCCGGGGTCTGTTCGGAACCGAACACTGATGGAGCGCGGCCGCATCGTCGTCGTGGTCATCGCCCTCGTCGCGGCACTGGCGCTCCCTTACTACGCGGGCCCGTTCTGGATGGGACTTGCCACCCAGATCTACATCTTCGGCCTGCTCGCGCTCTCGGTCGACCTGCTGCTCGGGAATACCGGTCTCTTCTCGCTTTGCCATGCGTCGTTCTTCGCGGTTGCGGCGTACACCACCGCGATCCTCCAGGTGCGCTATGGGGTGCCGACCGTGATTGCGGCGCCGGCGGGCATCTTCGCCGGGACCCTGCTGGCAGTCGTCTTCGGAATCGCCGTGCGGACACGGGGCGTGTACTTCATCCTCATCACGATCGCGCTCGGCTTCATCGTCTGGGGGGTAGCCTATCGGTGGTCGTCGTTCACCGGCGGCGACAATGGCGTCACGAACGTTCCGTTCCCCCAGGTCGGTCCGGTCGCAATCACAACGAATTCTCAGTACTACTATCTCGTCCTGGCGGTCGTGTTTCTCTGCGCGATGGGCTATCGCGTCCTCGTGCGCTCCCCCTTCGGTCTCGGCCTGCGCGGAATCAAGGCGAGCGAGACCCGCATGCGCAGCCTCGGCTATCGCACCGGTCTCCACCTCTACGTCGCGTTCATCCTGTCGGGCGCGATGGCAAGCCTGGCGGGGGTGCTCTACGTGTACTACAACCGGTTCGTCAATCCGGTCACGGGATCGTTTCAGATCTCGGTCGAGGCCGCGCTGATGGCGATCGTGGGAGGCACCGGTACCATCGTCGGGCCTTTCATCGGTTCGGGGATCCTGCTCGGATTGAGGAACTGGGGCAGCAGCTTCTTCGAGCTTCACCAGGCTGTGATGGGTGCGGTCTTCATCGCGACCGTGCTTTGGGCACCCGACGGACTCGTCGGCATCGCCCGGCGTCTTCGCGCGCGCCGGGTAGCGGTCAGAGAGGAACGCCCGTGACGCAGGCCGCCGTCGAGGTCGATCAGCTCGTCATGGAATTCGGCGGGTTGCGCGCCGTCGCGGGCGTATCCTTCTCCGTCGGCGCAGGCGAGCGCCGCGTGCTGATCGGGCCCAACGGCGCGGGCAAGACCACGCTCTTCCATTGCATCACGGGAACGATCCGGCCGTCGCTCGGGCGAGTCTTGCTCTACGGACGGGACGTCACGGAGCTCGCGGAGTACCGGCGTGCCGAGCTGGGGATGGGACGCACATTCCAGATCTCGAACGTGTTCATGGATCTGACGCTGCTCGAGAATCTCACGCTCGCCATCGTCGGGACGGATCGCCGCAAGTGGATCATGCACAAGGCGGTGGACCAGTTCGCAAAGATTCGCGAGCAGGCGATGCACGGGCTTGCGGCGGTCGGCCTCGCAAGGCGCGCGGGAGCGCTCGCGCGGCACGTCTCCTACGGCGAACGACGGCAGCTCGAGCTCGCGATAGCGCTCCAATCGAATCCGCGCGTGCTTTTTCTTGACGAGCCCTGCGCCGGGCTGTCGCCCAGCGAGCGGCAGGACATCTCGCGGATCATCGCGGACTTGCCACGGTCGATTACCGTCCTGATGATCGAGCATGACATGGACGTGGCGCTCGGCCTTGCAGACCAGGTGACTGTCCTGCATCGCGGCAGCGTCATCCTGGAAGGGACGCCCGACGAAGTGCAAGCCAGTCCGGTCGTGCGGGAGGTGTACTTTGGACACGCCTGAGTCGCTCCTCTCGGTTCGCGAGATCCACACCTACTACGGCGACAGCTACGTGCTTCAGGGCGTGAGCCTCGAGCTCGCCGAAGGACGCGTCGTGGCGATCCTCGGGCGCAACGGCATGGGCAAGACGACCCTCATCCGGTCGGTGGCCGGGCTGACTCCGCCGCGCCGCGGAGAGGTCATTTTCCAGGGGCAGTCGCTGCGCGGGCGACCGCCCTATGCGATTGCGCAGGAAGGCATGGCCATCGTCCCCCAGGGCCGCCGCATCTTCCGCTCGCTCAGCGTCCGCGAGAATCTGCTGCTCCCGACGAGCGGTCTGGCGCGCGGCAGGCGCAACAAGCGGCGGGACAACGGCAACGATCGACCATGGACGATCGAGACGGTGCTGGCGGAGTTTCCACAGCTCGCCGAACGAATCAACCACCTGGGCGGCGCGCTCAGCGGGGGCGAGCAGCAAATGCTGGCGGTCGGCCGTGCGCTGATGGCGAATCCCCGGCTCATCCTGATGGACGAACCCTCCGAAGGGCTCGCGCCGCGGCTCGTGCAGCATGTGGAGGAGATCGTTCGGCGACTCAAGGCGGGCCGCCATTCGGTCCTGCTGGTGGAGCAGAATTTCGCGCTCGCGATGGCCGTGGCCGATCGGATCTACGTCCTCTCATCAGGCCGGATCGTGTTCCATGGATCACCGGCCGAGCTTGCCGAGGCCCCGGACGTCCTCGACCAGCACCTCGGCGTAGCCGCGACCCGGTTGGCGTAAAATTCCCGGGCGCCGCCGCCGAGGCGCCGCCAGGCGGCCAGGCAGGAGCGCCAGTTCGCAGCCTGAATTTCCCAGCGCTTGAACGCCCTTGCACTCGAACGTCCTCGCCCGTGAACGTCCTCGTGATTGAGACCTCGTCCGAACAGCTTTCGCTGGCCCTCGCGCACGCAGGTTCGGTGCATGTGTTCGAGCAGATCGTCGGAAATCGGCACGCGGAGCTCGTCCTCCCGGAAATCGAGCGTCTCCTGGCTACTGCAGGCGCGGCGATCGGTACGCTCGATGCGGTGGTCTTCGGCGCCGGCCCCGGCGCGTTCACAGGATTGCGCATTGCGTGCGGCGTCGCGCAGGGGTTGGCCCTGCCGCGTAACCTGCCTGTGCTCGGCGTCGGCACGCTCGAGGCACTTGCCGAAGGCGCATTTGCCGAGGACCCGGGCGCCAACCGCGTGATCGCGTGCATCGACGCGCGAATGGGCGAGATCTACCATGCCGCGTACCGGCGCGATGCGCGGGGCTGGGAACCGCTGAACGCACCAGAGCTCGTGCTGCCCGAGGAACTTCCGGTCCCGGACGACGGCGGATGGGTCGGGTGCGGGAGCGGTTTCCGGGCGCATGGCGCTGCACTGGCGTTGCGCTGCGGATCCCATCTCGCGCGCGTCGATCCGGACGCGCTGCCGCACGCGTCTGCTATGCTCCGCCTCGCGCTTCCGCGACTCGCGGCGGGCGAGGGTAAGGATCCCGCCGAAGCTGTGCCGCTGTATGTGCGTGAGAAGGTTGCGTTGAAGACCCACGAGCGATGAGTGCCGTTCTCAAGCCGGAGTCCTGGTTTCGTCCGCTCGTCGAGGGCGATCTCGAGTCCATCATGGTGCTCGAGCGCGAGCTCTACGAGCATCCCTGGACACCGGGCAATTTCCGCGACTCCCTCAAGGCGGGCTACAGCTGCTGGGCCATGCTCGGCCCGCCGGGCCTGATCGGTTACGCAGTGCTGCTGCTTGGCGCAGGCGAGGCGCACTTGCTGAATCTCTCCATTGCACGTGCGGCGCAGCGGCAGCGCCATGGCACGCGCCTGCTGCACCATCTGATCGGCGTGACACGACGCTACGGCGCGACGCGTCTTTACCTCGAAGTGCGGCCTTCGAACATTCCGGGGCGCGCACTGTATGCCGCGAACGGTTTTGCGGAGGTCGGGGTGCGGCGCGACTATTATCCGGGGCGCGGCGGCCGCGAGGACGCGATCGTTCTCAGCCTGGCGATCTGATCGACGGTTCGATGTCCCGGAGGGATCTGATTCTCGAGGAGATGGGGCTCGGCCCCGTATGGCGCCTGAGGCGCTCGGATGGCGAGCCGAGCTTGGATTCTGCCGAAAACGAGCGGGTGCGCACGGAAGCGTCGGTCGACTCGAAGCAACCGATTGGAGAGGGCCGCAAGCCGCGGGAGGTCGCCGCTCGCGCGGTGGCGACCGAAGACCGTCCGGCGCAGATTGCGCGCATGGAGTGGCCCGAACTCAAGCAGGCAGTCGCTTCGTGCGAGGCGTGCGCGCTTTGCAAGACCCGCAAGAACACCGTTTTCGGTGTCGGTGACGAACGGGCGGACTGGATGCTCATCGGTGAGGCGCCCGGCGCCGAGGAGGACGCGCGCGGAGAACCGTTCGTCGGGCAGGCCGGGAAGCTCCTCGACAACATGCTGGCCGCGATCGGGCTCGAGCGAAGCGCCGGGGTCTATATTGCCAATGTCCTGAAGTGCCGGCCGCCGGGCAATCGCAATCCCGAGCCCGGCGAAGTCGCGCAGTGCAGTCCACACCTCGTTCGCCAGATCGCACTCGTCCGGCCGAAGCTGATTGTCGCGATGGGTCGCTTCGCGGCGCAAACGCTGCTGGCGAGCGATGCGAGCATCGCATCAATGCGCGGCCGGATGTTCGAGTATCAAGGTGTCCCGCTGGTCGTGACCTACCATCCCGCTTACTTGCTGCGCAACATGCCGGACAAGGCCAAGTCCTGGGAGGATCTCCTCTTTGCGCGCCGGGCAATGCAGGACTTGATTTCCCGCGCGGCGCCCCAACCTTGACGGCTCAGGAAACTCACTGGGAGCCACCCCATGCGCAAACTCGCAACACTCATCCTCGTCATCGCGGCGGTCGCACTTTCCGGCTGCGGATATAACGACATTCAGCGTGCCGACGAGGGAATCAAGGCCGGCTGGTCCGAGGTGGTCAACCAGTATCAGCGTCGCGCGGATCTGATTCCCAACCTCGTGAACACGGTCAAGGGGTTCGCTCAGCAGGAGCAGGACGTGCTCACCAAAGTGACCGAGGCCCGCGCGCGCGCGACCAGCGTGCAGGTCACCCCCGAGACACTCAACGATCCGGCCGCGTTGCAAAAATTCCAGGCTGCGCAGGGCGAGCTCTCGAGCGCGCTATCGCGCCTGCTCGTCGTCGTGGAGCGCTATCCGGAGCTCAAGTCGGACAAGAATTTTCTCGAGCTGCAAGCGCAGCTCGAAGGCACCGAGAACCGGATCGCGGTGGCGCGCACCCGCTACATCAAGACGGTCAACGACTACAACGTGCTGGTGCGGCAATTCCCGGTGAACCTGACCGCCATGATTTTTGGCTACCAGGCCAAGCCGAACTTCACCGTCGAGAACGAGGCGGCGATCCAACGCGCGCCGACTGTTGACTTCACGAAACCTGCGGCACCAAAGTAACAGATTCGGCGTCGAGTCTGGAGTTGGTGCCCCTGCGACCCAAAGGCAGGTTTAACGGACAAGGGGGGGGAATCCCCCTTGTATATCCCCCGCGTGTCAGAGGCTCTACGTGCTAGATACGCATCTTCCGAATCAGCCTAGCAAACTGCGGGCGCCGATGCGCGCACGCTGGCTCACTGCCGCGATCGTTCTGCTCGGGCTGGCGGCGGCGTCGCCCGCCATCGGGCAGGAGCTCGTTCCGGTACCGCCGCTTGGCGGGCGCGTGACCGATCTCACGGGCACGCTGCGGACCGAGCAGATCGCTGCGCTCGACAAGCGCCTCGGGGACTTCGAGGCACGCAAGGGCGCGCAGATCGCGGTGCTCATCGTTCCGACCACCCGGCCCGAGACGATCGAGCAGTTCGGCATCCGCGTCGCGGAGCGATGGAAGATCGGGCGCAAGAACGCGGACGACGGCGCGATCGTGCTCGTCGCCAAGAACGACCGAACCCTGCGCATCGAGGTCGGTTACGGGCTCGAGGGCGCGGTGCCGGATCTGAAGGCGTCCCGGATCATTCGCGAGATCATCACGCCGCGCTTCCGGGAAAACGATTTCTACGGCGGGCTCACGGCCGGGACGCAGGCGCTGATGAATCTGGTCGAGGGCGAAGATCTGCCTCCACCGAAAGGGCAGGCCAGGTCGCAGAACGGAGACTTCGGAAACCTCAATTCCCTGTTCGTGATCCTGCTGATCGGCGCGGCGATCGTGGGGGCGATCCTCACCCGGATCGTGGGACGCTTTTTCGGATCGGCGCTCACCGGCGGCGCGGCAGGCCTGGTGGCGTGGCTGATCGTGGGCACGCTGTTCGCGGGGATCGTCGCCGGATTTCTCGTATTCCTATTCACCCTCGCGCGCGGCGCAACGGGGCTCGGCACCGCAGGGTCGCATCGCGGGGGCGGGTGGCCGGGGGGCGGAGGCTGGTCAGGTGGAGGCGGAGGCGGTGGCTGGTCGGGGGGTGGCGGCGGATTCGGCGGGGGCGGTGCCTCCGGGCGGTGGTAGGCGGGAATGAACGTCAAGCGCTTCTTGCGGCATCTCGTGACCGACCGGTGGGCCGCGCGTGGTGCGTTCCCGGATCGCACGATGAGCGCAATCGAGGCGAGCATCACGCACCAGGAGACTCGTCACGACGGCGAGATCCGGTTCGCGGTGGAGCCAGCCCTGCCATTCGCGGCGCTCCTCGCGGGAATGACGCCGCGCGAGCGGGCGATCGAGCTGTTTAGCACGTTGCGTGTCTGGGATACGAAGCAAAACGCCGGGGTCTTGGTCTACGTGCTGATTGCCGACAAGGGCGTGGAGATCGTCGCCGACCGGGGCATTCATTCGCGGGTCGGTGAGACGGCGTGGGAAGCAATCTGCGGCGCGATGCAGCGCGAGTTCGCCGAAGGCCGGTTCGAGGCGGGCGCGATAGTCGCCGTGCACGCGATCAGCGACCTCCTCGCGACGCATTTCCCGCCGCGGGCAGAGAACCCCGACGAGCTGCCGAACCGCCCGTTGATTATTTGAAGCGCGTCTAACCACCCCGCCGCCTGCAGCGGCACCCCTCCTTGAAAACGAGGGGAAATGTGCGACACTCACCCAATCCAGGCGTGTGCGAGCACGTCCAGCCGCAGGTCCTGCGTGAAGCGCTCCGCCCCCCGCGTGACTTCGAGCGTCACGACGTGGTGGCCGGGCTCCCGATAGCTGACTTCTGCTTCGAACGACGCCGGCGCCATGACTTCACGCGTCACGATGACCGCTCCGGACGCATCGCGCAGGGTGCATTGGGCGTTGCCGGCGTCCGCGAGAAACGCCTGGATGCGAAACTTTTCTCCGGGCAGGCGCCGATAGACCTGCGGGTCGCGATTGGTGTTGAACTGAAGATTGTTCAGCTTGACGAGTCGAACCAGCTTGCTCACGGAAGACTCCCGCGTTCGCTAGAATCACTACACATTAGCAAAGTCTAATACACTGGGCAACGCTAATACACTGGGCAACGCTAATACTCTTGGCAATGACGCCAATGCCGGCGACGCCTGCGCCGGCGCGCATTCCCGGCGTCGTACCCACGGCCACGCATGGATCTCGCCGCAAGACTCGAAGAAATCGACGGACGGATCGAATCCCTGGAAGCGCGTGTCGCGTCTCCCGGCGACGCACCGCTCGCGGAGGTCCTGGAACCGGGGATCCGGTTGGTGAGCGAGACGATGTGTGCCTATATCGAAGGGGTCGGGGAGAAATCGCCGCCTGCGCCCGGCGCCGATATCCTCGATACCTGGCAGCGTCTGGTGAAGGGCGATCCGACCTGGAATGCGATCCGCGACAATTGCCGGGAGCTCGTGTACTACCGCAACTGCATATCGGGCGGACGCACGGATGCGCTCCCGGTCGTGCCCGCACGGATGGCCGTGCGCCTCGTGCGGCACGTGTATTTGTACGTTCGCGTGCGTTGCGCCCGCGAGGGGCGGGTCGCAGAATGACGGCAAGCGTCGCTTCGCAGCCGATCCCGGCGGGACGCAAGGCCTGCTTCGTCGGCTCGACCCGCTACCGCCGCCGGGCCTACGGAACCAATCATCCGCTGGCGATTCCGCGCGTCGCGCTGGCGCTCGATCTGATCGAGGCCTACGGGGCGATCACTCCTGCAGAGCGGCTCCAGGCGCGCGTGGCCGCCGATTTCGAGCTGGAGTGGTTTCACGATCGCGAGTACGTTGCGGCGATCAGGCGTGCGGAGGTGCTCGGCCGGGTCAAGCAGATTTATCGCGAGCGCTACCAGCTCGGCACGCTCGAGAATCCCTGGTTCGATCAATTGTTCACCACCCCGGCCACGGCGACGGGCGCAAGCATCCAGGCCGCGGAGCAAGTGATCGAGGGACGCATCGCCTTCAATCCGGCGGGTGGAATGCACCACGCGCGGCCGGGACGCGCACAGGGCTTCTGTTATTTCAACGATCCGGTGCTGGGCGTCATGCGCCTGCGGCGCGCGGGCTGGCGCGTCCTCTACGTCGACATCGACGCGCATCACTGCGATGGCGTCGAGGCGGCTTTTCGGGACGACGCCGGGACGCTCACGCTCTCGCTTCACATGGACACCGGCTACGCCTATCCCAACCGCGGCGGTCGGCTTACGGACCGCGGCACCGCCGAGTCCGGGTATACGACCGTCAACGTTCCACTGCCGCGAGCCCTGACCGACGGCGAATATCTGCTCGTCTTCGAGCGCGTCTGGCCGCGGGTGCTCGAGCGCTTTCGACCCGACGCAATCGTGCTGCAGGCGGGCACCGACATGCTGGCGGGTGATCCGCTCGGAAAGTGGCGCTGCACCACCCAGACGTTCCTCGCGGTTGCCGAGCGCATCGTCGAAAGCGCCCCACGTCACGCGGATGGAACGCCTCGACTGCTGGTGACAGGCGGCGGCGGGTATCACCCGCTCCTGGTGGCACGCGCGTGGACCGGACTCTGGGCGATTCTTTCCGGACGCGCGCTATCGGCCGCGATTCCGGACCGGGGTTCAGAGATTCTTCGGCGCGTCGGCTGGGATCAGGACGAGGAGGAAACCTTCACCGAGTCGCTCCTCCACTCCCGACTGGACGGACCCGTGAACGGAACCATCCGCGACGAAGTCCGCGCAATCGCGTCGCGAGTTCTCGAGCACCCGGTGCTGCGCTGACCGTGGCTGTCACGCGCGAATGATCGAACTCCTGCCAGGCTACGCGACGCGTGCCGCGACCGAGACTTACGCACGGACCTTCGGCGCAGGGTGCGGCGCTGGCCACTACAGCGACTTCCTGAATCTTCACCTCAAGCTTTCTTCGCTTGGCGTCGGCACGTTTCCCGGTGCGGCCACCAATGAAGTCGATGAATGCTACGCGCGCATCGTGCGCGCCGCCGTACTCGCGGGCATCAACGTGTTCGACACCGCAGCGCACTATCGCTACGGACGGTCGGCGAGGGCGCTCGGCGAGGGACTGCGGCGCGCATTCTCACAGGGAGTTGCGCGCGAGCAGGTGTTCGTCGTCGCAAAGGGCGGATTCCTCGCGTTTCCGACCGGCATGCCCGAGGATCCCGAGGCCTGGTTCGACGCCAACATCGCAGCCCCGGGTCTCGGCACCCGGGCAGATCGCGCCGGCAATCATCTGATCAGCGCGCCATACGTCGCTGCACAGCTCGACGAATTGCGCGCATCGCTCGGGCTCGAGACGATCGACGCATTCCTGCTCGATCAGCCCGAGGTCCACATCCCCGTGGTCGGAAAGGAATTCACCAATCGAAAGATGCTCGGCGTGTTCGAGGCGCTCGAGATCGCCATGGCGACCGGCAAGCTGCGCAGTTACGGAATCTCGACCTTCGATGGACTGCGGGTCGAGACCGATGCGCCGCTCTTCCAGTCGATCACGTCGCTGCTGGGGCTGAGCGAGAGAGGAGCCCGGGCGGCGCACGGACAATCGGACGGCGCGCCCGGCTTTCGGGTGGTGGAGTTTCCGTTCAATCAGCTCATGCCCGAGGCATTCACGCGTTTCTCGCAGGCGACCGGCCACGGAAACGTCGCCTCGAGCATCCAGGCTGCGCACCAGCTGCGCGTCTACGCGATCGCCAGCCACACACTCGGCAAGGGATTGCTCGCGAGTCAATGCGCAGACGGCGTTGCGGAAGCACTCGCAGATCTTGCGAACGATGCCCAGCGGGCGCTCCAGTTCAACCGGTCCACGCCCGGCATTGGCACCAGCCTCGTCGGCATCAGCGATCCCGCGCACCTGGACGATCTGATTGCCGTGGCCGGCCGCGCACCCCTCGCGCGCGAGGCTTATCTGAAGCTCTACGAGCGGGCGTAGAAGGTCAATTCTCGCGCGTCGCGGCACCGGTCGCGGGAGGCTTCTCCATGCCAATGAGATGCATGGAGTCGCTCCGCCGCTGATTCAACTGGTGGCGCCTGTGCACGAGCACCATGGACAGGCTGATGAACAGCCCGAAGAGCACGATGATGATGTAGATGGAGAGGTCGAGCTTGAGCAGTAACGAGTAGAGCGCAAGCATGGCGAGGATCGACAGATTCTCGTTGAAGTTCTGGACCGCGATCGAATGCCCCGCACCCATCAGGATATGGCCACGATGCTGCAGCAGGGCGTTCATCGGCACGACGAAGAATCCGGAGAAGGCGCCGATGATGATCAGCAGCGGGATCGCGACCAACGTCGACTGCACGAAGATCATGATGATCACCACGAGCCCCATCGCGGCGCCGACGGGCAGCACGCTCACCGATTTCGTCAGGGGAACCCAGCGCGCTGCCACGACAGCGCCTATCGCCACGCCGATTGCCACGACTCCCTGGAGGATGCTCGCTTTGGAAAGCGGCATGCCCAGGGACACCTCGGCCCACTTGAGTACGATGAACTGCAAGGTGGCGCCGGCACCCCAGATCAGTGTGGTGGTCGCCAGCGTGATTTGTCCCAGCTTGTCGCGCCAGAGCAGCGTGAAGCAGTGGTGGAAGTCGTGCAGGAGGTAGAGCGGGTTGCGCTTGAGGACGTGGTGGTCGACGCCCGTATCGGGGATGTAGAGGTTGAATATGGCGGCGATCACGTACGTCCAGCCGATGAAGATCAATGCCCCCTCGGCCGGAGTATCGACGGGCGTGTCGAAGAGCGGAAGATCGAACTGGAGGAGGGCGCCCGCTACCGACGGGCTGATGAGTATCCCACCCAGCACGGTCCCGAGCACGATCGAACCCACCGTCAGCCCCTCGATCCAGCCATTCGCTGCGACGAGCTTCTGCGGCGGCAGCAGCTCGGTGAGAATTCCGTACTTGGCGGGTGAGTACGCCGCGGCGCCCAGTCCCACGATCGAGTAGGCGACGAGCACGGTGAGATAGGGCGAGTGGCCCAGCCCGGTAAGCTGCTCCCAGAAGAGCATCATCACGCAGCCCACCACCTTGACCGTGTTCGTAATGAACATCACACGGCCCTTGGGCATCGAATCGGCAAACGCACCGACGAATGCCGCGAGCAGAACATAGGAGATCGTGAAGAAAAACTTGAGGAGGGGGACCATCCACTCCGGGCCCTTCAGTTGCATCAGAAGCGCGATGGCCGCGATCAGCATGGCATTGTCGGCGAGCGAGCTGAAGAACTGCGCCGCCATGATGGTGCCGAACCCGCGCTTCATGGCCATGGATCAAGACCTTTCGCGACCCTTGGCGAGCTCGCGGAGCAGCTTTTCCTGCTCGGCAAACGACGGCGCGCGAGGCGTGCGCACCGATGCTTCTTCGTCCGTGTATTGCCCCTTGAAGCCGTGCGGAGCGCCCGGAGACTGGGAAAGATAGACCGCGACGCGGATGGTCTTGTTGAGGGCCACGATCCGTCGCTCGATCCAGAAAAAGTCGTGCACGACCGCGGCCGCGATGAGGCAAGCGAATGGCAGGGCATAGTGCCAGTCGATCGCGAACGCCACCAGGGCGATCAAGCTCGCAGCCCGGTACACCCACGCGCCGCGCGGATCGTCGAGGTAGGCGCGATGGAGGCCCAGCGGAAACGCGGCAAGCCGGGCGTAAGCACGCGATCTGCGCTTAAGTGCTTGAGCCAGGCGGATATTCGCCGCCTGGAGGCCGCCTCCTCCAAGGTCCAGCCCTCGCCACGCCTCGCTCACCGGGCACCCTCATAAGTGTTTTCCATGCCCGGGTTTATGGTTCAATAGCGGGGCGCAGCATAACACATGGAAAAGGCGCTCCGATGGCGGACCGACGCTTGCAGGTATTTCACGCGGTGGCGAAGCAGATGAGCTTCACGAAGGCCGCGGATGTCCTGTACATGACGCAGCCGGCCGTCACGTTCCAGATCAAACAGCTCGAGGAGCACTTCAACACGCGGCTCTTCGAGCGCGGCCACGGCCGGATATCGCTCACGCCTGCCGGCGACATCGTGCTGAAGTATGCGGAGAAGATCCTCGGCATGTCGCAGGAGCTCGAGACGCGCGTGCGCGAGATGACGGGCGGGCTTTCCGGGCCGCTCCTCATCGGCGCAAGCACGACGATCGCCGAGTTTCTGTTGCCGCCGGTGTTGGGCGAGTTCAAGGGACAACATCCCGAAGTGCATGCGAAGCTGACGGTCGCAAACTCGGAGGCAATCGAGAATCGCGTGGCCGAGCACACGCTCGACCTCGGCCTGATCGAGGCGCCCTCGCACCTGCCGGCACTCCTCACCGAGGTGTGCTGCGAGGACGAGTTGCAGGTGATCGTCAAGCCGTCGCATCCGCTCGCGAAGCTGAAGTCGGTGACGCCCAAGCAGGCGGTTGCGCACCCCTACGTCACCCGCGAGCAGGGCTCGGGGACGCGCGAGTTCACTGACATGTACCTGAGGAAGGCGGGAATCCCGCCGAGCGAGCTCAACGTGGTGATGGAGCTGGGCAGCCCGGAGGCGCTGAAGGGCGTGGTCGGGACCGGACTCGGATTCGCGATCATGTCCCGCGTGACGGTGGAGCGCGAGCGCAGGCTCGGCGAGCTGGTGGCGGTGCCGCTGCAGCCGAAGCTGATTCGCACGCTTTCCCTCGTGTACCCGAAGGAGAAATTTCGCTCCAAGCTCGTCAACAAGTTCGTCGAGTTCGCCAAAGAGAAGCTCAAGGGCGCCGCCGGCTGAGACCCGCGGCGGCTTCCTGACCCGCGCAGTGCGGGTGCGAGAAATGGTATAGTTTGCAAGCGCGCGCGTCCTGCGGAGAGCGACGTCGCGCGCCTTGACGCCGGTATCACCCGCGATCCGGCTACCCCCAGGCCGCGTCCCAAATCCACACTATAAAGGAGCGACGCCATGGATCTATCGGCACTCGCAAGCTCGTTGCAAACCACTCTCGGCGCGCATCTTCCCGGAATCCTCGGCGCGCTCGGCGTCCTCGTTCTCGGCTGGATCATCGCCGTCGTCGCGCGTGCCGGCGCGCGGAAGCTCCTCGGCATGCTCAAGGTGAACAAGCGCATCGAGGAGAGCACCGGTCAGCAGCACATGGACGTCGAGTCGGGTATCGCTCTTGGCGTCTTCTGGCTGATCATTCTGGTGACCCTCGTCGGCGTGTTCAACGCGCTCGATCTCTCCTCGGTCTCGAACCCGTTCGCGGAGATGATCACGCAGATACTCGGCTACCTGCCGCGGCTGGTCGCCGGCACGGTGCTCGTGCTGATCGTGTGGCTCATCGCCACCGTGCTGCGGCTCATCGCCTCGCGACTGCTTTCCGCCACCACCCTGGACGAGAAGCTCGCCGCCGAGGCCGGGATGGAGCCGGTGAGCAAGAACGCCGGCGACGTGCTCTTCTGGCTCGTGATCCTGCTTTTCCTTCCGGCGATCCTCGCGGCATTCGAGCTGCGCGGTCTCCTCGAGCCCGTGCAGGCGATGCTGAACAAGATCCTGGATCTCGTGCCCAACATGTTCGCGGCTGCGGTGATCGGCTTCGTCGGCTGGCTGGTGGCGAAAGTGCTCCGCGGACTGGTGACCAACCTGCTCGTCGCCGTCGGCGCAGACCGTGCGGGCAACGCCGCCGGGCTGCACGATTCGGTCCGGATCTCGCGGGTCGCGGGCACGGTCGTGTTCATCGTGGTCTTTGTCCCGTCGCTGATTGCGGCGCTGGATGCGCTCAAGATCGAGGCGGTCTCGAAGCCCGCGACCGACATGCTCGCCCGGTTCCTCGCGGCCGTGCCGAACCTCGTCGCCGCCGCGCTGATCCTGGTGGTGACCTACTACGTCGCACGTTTCGCGGCGCAGCTCCTCGCGCGGCTGCTCGCGAGCCTCGGCGCCGACGCCCTGCCGCAGAAGCTAGGCATGCAGGCCATGTTCCAGGGCGGCATGAAGCCGTCCAACCTCGTGGGATGGCTGCTGCTGTTCTTCGCGATGTTGTTCGCGACAGTGGAAGCGGCGAACCGGCTCGAATTCACGCAGGTGCGCGACGTCGTCACCACTTTCATCGAGTTCGGCGGAAACATCCTGCTCGGCGGCGTCATCCTCGTGGTCGGGTTCTGGCTTGCCAATGTGGCGTACCTCGCCATCTCGCGTGCATCGGGTGAGCGGACCGCTGGCCTCGCGCAGATCGCCCGGCTGGCAATACTCGGGCTGGTGATCGCCATGGGTCTGCGGGCAATGGGCATCGCGGACGACATCGTGAACCTCGGATTCCTGCTGACGTTCGGCGCGATCGCGGTGGCGGTTGCGCTCTCGTTCGGACTCGGCGGTCGCGAGGCGGCGGGCAAGCAGATGGAGTACTGGCTCGCGAAGCTGCGAAAATAGGCGGTAAGCGCCGGGGGTGGTGCGCAATATGATCCGCTTCGTCGCCATCCAGCACACTTTCTCCGAGTTCTTCGGCGCGCTCGAGCCACAGCTCGAGTCGCGCGGCATCGGATTCACATATCTGCGCGTCGTCACCGGCCAGGACGTGATCGGCAGCGCCTTGCAGAACGACGCCCTGTGGCTGCTGGGCGGCGCGTATCCGGCCACCGACGGCGAGCACTGTCCGTGGGTGCCCGACGAGCTTCGGCTCATCGGTGTGTTCCGGAAAGCCCGTCGGCCGGTGGTCGGACTGGGCTTCGGCGCACACCTGGTCGCGTTGTCGGCGGGCGGCACGGCGCACGCCGAGCCCTTGCACGACGCCTACTGGACGACGGCGCATGCAACCCCTTCGGGGCGTGCCGATCCGCTCGCCCAGTCCATCGATGGGCGCAAGGTGCTCGTGATGGCAAACGGGCGCATCGAATTGCCGACCGACCTCGCGCCCATCGCGGTGGATGACGCGGGACGCTGGATCGCCATCCGCCCCGATGCGCTGACCTACGGCCTCCTGTTCCGGCCGGACCTCAAGCCCGGCATGATCGAGGACATGGTGATGGAGGGGGATCGGCCGGTCCCGGAGGATATCGGGGAGCTCATCGAGACGGCGCGGGCGCAATGGGACGAGACGCAATCGACGACTGACCTTGTCATGGTCGCACTCGTGCAGGCGCTGGATCTGATGCAGGAGCGCAAGAAGATGCCGGTGTTCATGCTCAAGACCGTAACGGGCGACGACTGAATGGCGGAGAGATCGTGACGGACCATCGGGCACGTCTGGTAGCGGTGCTCGAGCAACTCGACGAAACCGGGCGCAGGACGCTGGTCGAGTATGCGGAATTTCTGGTGAGCCGCAGGAAAGTGCAGGCGAATCCTCCGATCGTCGCGGCACGCCCGCCGGGGGAGACCGTGCTGCAGGCAATCAAGCGTCTGAACCGCAGCTATTCCGGATTGCGCAGAGCGGCGCTCATGCAGCCGGTAGGCGAGCTCCTGTCGCAGCACATGGTGGACGGGCGAGCGGCAGAGGAAGTGATCGAGGACCTCGAGGCGCTCTACGCACGGGCGCATGCCGAGCGCGCAGCGCGCTAGATATATTTTTTTCCCCGCCTTTTCGAGGAGGGGTCCGCCCGCAGGTCGGGGGGTGGTTAGGGCTGGCAGAAGAACCGTTCACCACCCCGTCGCCTTCGGCGCCACCCCTCCTCTACGAGGAGGGGAGAATTCAAACACGTCACCTCCACAGCACCTCCACAGACACGTGCACAGAACGCTTTAGAATCCCTGCCTTCAAGGTAGTCGCCTCCGATGCCACGGCCGATCCGCGCGAAGTTCGACACCGCTGCACTGCGCAACAATCTGGCAGTCGCGCGCGCGCGTGCGCCCGATTCGC